>VBKX01000289.1 GCA_005879435.1 Deltaproteobacteria bacterium | reverse complement strand
GATGGTTTCACGCATGTTCGGGTTCTTTATATGCTTTTCATCACCCGGATGATACCAAAGCGGGTCGAGAATGAGCGGCTTTGAAGATGCGAGAACGGTTTCCTCATCGGAGATCACGAATAATGTGCCAATTCTTCTCCCTTCCCTGCCTTCCCTCGCGATTTCCACAGCCAATGTGATGACGTCACTGAGTGTCTGTAAATTTATGCTGCGCTCCTGAATGAGTATGTCATCTAACAAATCAATATTTTCTTCCATAGCGGTTTTCCTTTCTGCTCTGCATTGCTCAACTCTTCAAGTGAGCTACTTTGAATTAGCTCACGTTACGGCATAGGAGGGCACATCATCGGTTACGTCGGGACATGCAGCAGACCTCTGCACGTCGTATTCGGTTTTTACTTTATTCAGCTTTGTTTTGGTACCGCTAAACTCTGTCGGCGATCGGGACCCAAAGGGGTTTTTTGCTAACCGTTGTAAGCGGTCTATGGGTTAATGACGAGACGCGTCTCGGCAACCAAATCAAGTCCGTATTCACGCGTATCGGGCCCGTTTCGACTCTTTAGCGCAGCTGCTTTATGCCGGCGAGCACTTTTTCCGCGGTCAAGGGTATGCTTTTGATGCTTACGCCGACAGCGTCATAAACCGCGTTGGCGATCGCTGGCGCGACGGTGATGATCGGCGTCTCGCCGATGCTCATGCTGTTATAGGGCCCGCGGCCCACCGAGGTTTCCAAGACAACCTTGTGTAATTGGGGAATGTCGCGAATCGTTGGGATTTTGTAATCGCCAAAATGCAGCGTCGTCACTTTGCCGTCGGCGAATAGCAATTCTTCGGTCAATGCGTAACCGACGCCCATGACGATGCCGCCGTCGATTTGGCCATTGTGCAGAAGCGGATTGAGAACCTTGCCGGCATGATGAACCGAGGCGAATCGACGGAGCTTGATTTCGCCGCTTTCGGGATCTACCTCGACCTCAGCCATCTGAGCGCACATGGACGCCTGCGGCCCGATCTCGTGATTATGATAATGGCCTTCGACGACGATCGACGCGCCGTTGGCCTTCACAATCTCGCCGTAGGAAAGCCATTTCTTCTTTGACGATACTCCGCCGTTCGCGATGATGAACTCACCGTGATCGGCCGCCAGTATCTGCGTAGCCGCGCTGAATAACTCCTGCTTCGCTTTGATCACCGCTTCATAACAGGCATTCCCATAAGTTCTCGTGGCGCGGCTCGCGCCGACGCCGGTGTCCACCGGAGCACTTGCCGTATCCAGCGTTTCTAAAGCAATCGCGCCCCGCGTCGTCAATACGAATGAACACCGAACATTCGCCGCCGAGTGCGAGCCACTGAATTAGCGCCAACCCGCGCCCGATATTGGGCTTCTTGCGGCTGTAATACTTGGATTCTTTGAGCAACCGATCCAAAGTCTCGCGCGCCTTGATATGCGAGATTTTTCTCCCCACCGGCGATTCGTCACCGTCTTGCATCAGATTCAATCTGCGAAACCGCGCCGGATCCATGCGCAGCTCTTTGGCGATCAAGTCCATTTGCGATTCGTTGGCAAACACGCCCTGGGGATCGCCCGGTGCGCGCATGTGGCCGCACGGCACTTTATTCGTGTAGACGATTTTTTCTTCGATCAGCACGCTTTCCATTCGATACGGCCCCGCCGCCTCATGGGCGCCAAAGAGGTAGCCGATCGGTTTGAACGCGCCGTAGGCGCCGCTGTCGAAGACGAAATCCATGTGATGGGCGAGGATACGGCCGTCTCTCGATACGCCGGACTTTACCTTGACGATCGAAGCATGTCGTGGATTCCCCGCGATAAACTCATCGCCATAATCCATCACCATTTTCACCGGCCTGCGGCTCTTCAGTGAAAGAAGATACGCCACCGGCACGTCCATAAAGTCGCCTTTGCCGCCGAAATCGCCGCCGATGTTGCACGGATGAACCAGGAATTTTTCCGCGGCGATGCCGAATGCCGTCGCCATCTGATCTCGCAAAGCGAACGGCACTTTGCTGCAAGCCCAAATCTCGGCGCCGCCCGACTCATTGGCTTTGACGACGCAAGAGTGCGGCTCGATATAGGCCTGGTGCACGACTTGGGTTTGAAAAGTATTTTCGACGATCAAATCGGCGCGGCGAAAGCCGTCTTCGACATCGCCTTTTTTCCAGGACAACTGAACGAGTGCGTTACTCGGCGCCGGAAGTTTTCCCGGCAGCCCCTTGTACTCCATGACTTGCGGATGAAGCAGCGGCGCGCCAGGGGACAGAGCTTCACGAGGATCGAGCAAGGGCGACAGTTCCTCGTACTC
>VBKX01000038.1:3928-7612 GCA_005879435.1 Deltaproteobacteria bacterium | reverse complement strand
GAAGATTACGAGATAAACTCTATCGGGTGGGGTTATGGTGGATAGAAAAACCGCGTCGAGTTTGCCGATTTCCCCGGCAACCGACCGCTTACCCGGACCATATGTCTGCAACCACTTCGGCGGCCACATCCTCACCCCATCGCAGACCATGACTGGATGGTTCCGAAGTTCCATATATGATGAATATTAAATTATTTTATTTGCCCTTGGTACGCAAGGAAAAACCGAGGTTCAAATTAGGAATTACCGGATGACACTTGCCGTTGTTAAGCCAGTTCGCCTATTCTTTACCCATTTTGGGATAGGGTGGCGAGTCTGTGGCATTTCCAACCTGGCTACCCGGTGCGGTTAATTTTTTAAGATGGGTACGGGGCTTATTTGTTATGTCGAAAGCTAGCTTTGGCCCTCCCGATAATGGGGCATCAGAAACCGGCTTGAATCATATTCATATCCCAGTTTCCGTGAAAGCTAATTTTTTTGGGAGCGAGCCAATTTTGGGTGCGGAACCGTGGGCACAATTATCTGATGGCACTAGCACCCATACAATTAAATTGCTTTGGCGCAATGAAAACGATTCCAATGCACCGTTCCCCAATATCGATCTTCGTGCCGGGCGCACTTATTATATACCCATTGTTGCTAGAAGCACCCGAAGCGGTCTTCCGCTTTCTGGTCGTGCGGTAACGGTTATTCCAATGGAATTGTATTCCGCGTGGGTATTATCCGCTGGAGTGCCGCGCATCACAGACGGCAATCACTATTTTACATTTACCGGATTAACGAATCTGAATGATGCGCGGGTCTACTCTTTGCGATTGGAGATTAGGGCATCGAACGGAAAAATCGCCCTCGTCAAAAATTATTGCCTTTATGTGCCAAAGAAAGCGGAGTCCAATGAACGCTTTCGCCTGACAGACGATGATGACTAAACACTATCTAGATTTTTTTGTTTTGGCAGAACGAAACGCGCGTTTAATGATCTTCTTAAACTTTCCGATGTCGGCGCTTGCGAGCGCTTTTCTTAGTTCGTCGTCTTTCAGGCGAGTATTTCGGGTGATAGCCACCCGAATACAGTAAATCAAAAATGTTGTGATGTCTACTTATCGCACGTCGTTAAAAGATCGGCGAATACATTCATGTTCTTTCGGTTATTGTGTCGGTAGGAAAACTCGTTAACGTAGAGTGGCAAATATTTTTTACTCACATGATGAAAACTGCCGATTATCCCGCGCTTAAACAGAGACCAGAAACTTTCAATGTTTTGGGTATGAACGTTGCCGCGCACATATTGACCAGTGGTATGGCTGATAGATTCGTGCGGGAAATCTGCCTTCAATACTTTGTAGGCGTTGTATTCATCGGTCGCAACGAGCGAGACCTTTTCGGAAACGGTCTGCCGCACAAACCTTTCGAGTGTCTCGGAGTTGGTATTCTCTACAACCTTGGCAACGACCATGCCCTTACGAGCGATAGCGCCGATCACGGCAACCTTGCCGATAGTACCGCCCTTAGCCAAGCGTTTGGACCTGTGCTTATTGCTTTCCCTACCGCCGATAAAAGTTTCGTCTACTTCTACCTCGCCATCCAGTTTAATAGCATCGCCGCGCATAGCCGCACGCCAGCGGTGGCACATATACCAAGCGGTGTGGTGGTCAGAGCCGGAATTCTCGCCAAAGACAACACGGTGAACCTGCAAGGCGCTAATTCCCTTCTTTCCGACAAGCATCAGGTATCCGACCTTAAACCAAAGTTTCAGCGGAATCTTGGTATCCTGGAAAATGGTATGGGTGAGGATCGAAAACCGATACCCATTGCGACCGCCACAATCGACGTTCTTGCATATCCAGTGGTACGGTCTCGCCCTAAGCGCGTAAATCTTTTCGGTCTTCATGCAACGAGGGCAAGCCACCATTCTTGGCCAGCGCATTTCGACAAGGAAGTCGCGGCAAGACTCTTCGGTAGGAAACTGTCTGTCAAAAGCATCAATTGTTTTCATGCTCTTAAAGTAGCAGAAAAGAACGTGGGTGTCAATACCAACCCAATTGCCACTAAAGTCTTAGTCAACTAGTTGCAGAATCTTTTTGACTCGCGTTAAGACTTCCGGCGGCTGCTGCAAAATCTATTGGGCTTTCGCAGTTCGGTGGCTACGCGTGGAGGTGGGCGGTTTACGCGCAAGATAAGGCCTAGCGCAAGGATTGCGGCTCTCATGTGCTCTCGTCTTTTTGACTGGGAACACCGACGATCCGCTGTTCCGAAGATTTCAGTTTCTCATTCAAGAATTTTCTTGACGCGCTTGAGTACGGCGGGGGGTTGGTTCATGACCCGTTTTGCCAATGCTTGCAACTGTTCGCCGGTGACCGGCTCCATGTCCATGCGGGTTTTTTTCGCTTCGGCGATGAGCTCCGGATTATTTATCGATTTGACGTAAGCCTCGCGCAGGATATTCACCCGGTCGGCCGGCGTGCCAGGGCCTACGAGCATGGGGCGGCCAAAGTCGCCGCCGCGCAAAATCACATCGGCGACTCGGCGGCTCTCATCGGAAGTATTTTCTTTTTCGAAGATTTCGTAAATCGTCGGCACGTCGCCGATACGCGGGTCACGCTTCTCCGCGGTTTGGACGATGTGACGATCGAAGTTTTTCTTGTGCCAACTGTCGAAGGGCTCGCGGCCAAAGTGGGGAGCGATGGTCATGCCGCGGCAAAGCACTTCGCCTTTCTCCACGGCGATGTCGATCTCGCTGCCGCCGGCGTATCCTACGACCGAATTGATTTTTACCCCGAGGGTGTCATCGAGCACCTTGGCGATCAGGTAGTCGGCGCTGGCTGTGCCGCTGGCACCGCACTTGGGCGGCTCGGGAAGTTTTCTCATGTCCTGGATGGTCTTGAAGGGGGCGTCGGCGCGCGCGTAAAGAACGATGTCGCTCTTCTCCGGCGAGCCGATGTAATGCATCTTGGTGACATCGAAGCGGACTTCTTGGCGCCCGGCGAGTTGGTCCAGATAGACGCCATAGTTTGGCATCCCGAGGGTGAGTCCGTCGGCTTTGGCAACGCCGTAAAGATGATTCATCGCGATCATCGATCCCGCGCCCGCCATGTTCTGAACTACGAAGTTAGGATTTCCCGGAATGTATAACGGCATGAAACGGGCGAGGAGCCGCGCCCAGCGATCGTAGAACCCGCCCGGCGTCAGGCCGACGACGATGCGGACGGTCTTGCCTTGATAGAAATTCGCTTGCGCGAATGTTTGTTCAACGTTCAAAGGGTTCAAGAGTTTAAGGACAGCGAAGACTAAGATTCCGAACACCTTGAACATTTGAACTCTTGAACCTTTGAACCGATTTTTCGAGAGATTGTTCATAACTTACCTCAGTCTGCGAGAACTTTTTTTACCCGCTCGATGACGTCGCGGGGTTGATTCATCAATTCTTTCATCAGTGTTTGGAGATCTTCGCCCGGAGTGTATTCCATGTCCATTTGGCTTTTTTTTGCTTCATCGACTAACCCCGGGTCGCGCATCGCTTTCGCATAGGCGTCGCGGAGAATTTTTACTCGATCCGGTGGATTGCCGGGTCCAATCAACATGGGCCGGCCAAAATCACCGCTCGCCATAATCACCCGTGCGACGCCGCGCATGACTGCGGGAGTTTTGAATTGATCCATCAGTTCGAACAGTGTCGGGACATCG
>VBKX01000038.1:0-3872 GCA_005879435.1 Deltaproteobacteria bacterium | reverse complement strand
TCCACGGCGATGTCGATTTCGCTGCCGCCTTGATAGCCAGTAACGGTGCCCATCTTCGCTTTGAAGGCTTCATCCATGATTTTCGCCAGCAAGTAACCCGTGCTAGCCGTGCCGGTGGAACCGCATTTCGGCGGTTCTTTGGCCTTGATAATATCGTCGAGGGTTTTGAACGGACTGTCGGCGCGAAAATAGAGCATCGTCGGGGTCTTTTCTTGGGTGCCGATGAATTCGAACTTGCGCATATCGAACTTTACTTCGCGCCGGCCAACTACTTGATCGAGATACAAGCTGTTTATCGGCATGAGCAGTGTCAGCCTGTCGGCCTTGCTCAGGTTGTAAACGTAATTGGCCGCGATCACCGAGCTGGCGCCCGGCATATTTTGCACGACAAAGTTGGGGTTGCCGGGTATGTGTTTCGGCATGTACCGGGACAGGAGCCTGGCCCAACGGTCGTAAAATCCACCGGGAGTAAAGCCGATGACAACGCGCACAGTCTTGCCGTTATAGAAAGTTTCGCTTTGGGCTTGGATCGATGAACAGAGGCAAGCCAGCCAGGCGATGACAAGGAGAGCGGAAAATATACTGTGACCCTTGCGATTGTTCATGCTCGATTTCTCTTTCTAATTTCGATGCCAAGTTTAGTCGGCGAGAATTTTCTTGACGAGATCGACGACGTCGCGCGGCTGATTCAAAAGCTCTTTGATCTGCGCTTGGAGCTCTTCGCCGGGGGTGTGTTCCAGATCCAGCGTCGCGCAATGTTTTGATCCGAACCGGCGGCACGCCCGGGCCGGCCATCATCGGGCGGCCAAACTCACCGCTGGCCAAAACTATACGCGTTAGGTTGCGCATGATCGCTGGTGATTTGTGCTGGTCTAAGAGTTCGAAAAGGGTCGGGACTTCGGCGAGGCGCGGATCGCGCTTCGGTCCGCCTTGAAAAATATGCCTATCGAAACCTTTTCTATGCCAACCGTCGAAGGGCTCGCGGCCGAAGTGCGGCGGCACGTCCATTTCGCGGCAAACCAGTTCGCCGCGTTCAACCGCGAGGTCGATCTCACTGCCGCCCTGGTAGCCGGTCACGCTGATGGTCTTCGCCTTGAATGCTTCGATCAAAAGCTTCGACACGACATATGCGGTGCTCGCGGTGCCAGTGGAGCCGCATTTCGGCGGTTCCTTCGCTTGAATGATATCGCCGAGCGACTTGATCGGACTATCGGCGCGAAAGTACATCATCGTCGGCGTCTTTTCTTAGCTGCCGATGTATTCAAACCTGCGCATGTCGTACTTTACTTCTTGGCGGCCGACAATCTGGTCGAGATGCAAGCTGTTGATGGGCATGACCACCGTGAGCCCGTCCGGCTTAGGCAGGTTGTAAACGTAATTGGCAGCAACCACAGAGCTTGCGCCCGGCATATTTTGGACGACGAGGTTGGGATTGCCGGGAATATATTTGGGGAGGTAACGGGAGAGCAGCCGCGCCCAACGATCGTAAAAGCCGCCGGGCGTCGAGCCGACGATGATGCGGACTGTTTTGCCATTGTAGAACGAATCGTTTTGGGCGCGGAGGGAAAGCGAGCTAGCGAAAAATAGCAGCCCGGCAATCAGGAAAGTTTTGCACGTCTGGCGCCTGGGCAGGTTCATTTCCACGGCCTCATCGAACAAGGTTAGCGAGGCAAAGGCTAAGAACGGCGGTCCGGGCTTTGGAGCGCACAGACCCGCCCGACTTGGTGGTATATGAGGTGTCGCTTGCCGGTCTCAGAAAGTGGTCACTGCTCTGCGATCCAAGTTAAGCCCAGCCTAACCAAGTCTGAATTAATCCGTCAGGGAAAGGCAGATTGAGCAGTCTGACAAACAGGGAATAATAAAAGACAAACGCAAGCGCCGTCAGGAGGCTATGACCGGGATCGTAATTGTAAAACCGACTAACCAACATCCGAAAAAAAAGCCGAAGAACCACGCGAATATACTTACAGTTCGCTTGAACGCAACCTCGGGTTCGACAGTCAGCGTCCTTTGAATATCCACTGGTGGCGCTCCGTCGTCTTGTTTGCTCTCAACGCCTTTAAAGTCCAAGATGACTTGAATGATCGCCAGGATAATCATCGGAATGCCGATGGCCCAGGGATAAAGCCGCGCTTGGGGGCGCCACTCCTGGGCTTGGTAGACGAACACAATGAAGAAGATCAAAGCGAGAAAACTAAAAATGGCCGCTGGTCTGATTTTCAAGGGTGCTCCTTCCTAATTCCAACCGTAAAGTTTGGCCGCGTTGTTGCGCATAAGGTTTTCTTTTTGTTTATCGGTGATGTCCTTGCGTCCCCTGACGGTGGAAGTCATGTAGGGAAAGCCGCCGTCCCAATGCGGATAGTCCGAAGCGAACAAGAGGACGTCTTCGCCGACCTTTTCCAGACAGTAGGGCAGGGTGCTTTCTTCCGGCTCGGCTGCGTAGAACCAATTGCCCGCGGTGATATACTCGCTGGGTTTTTTCTTGAGCAACGGAGCTTCCGTTTTGCGTTTCTCCCACTCCTCGTCCATGCGGTCCATCCAGTAAGGAACCCAACCGCAACCGCATTCGAGAAACGCGACGCGTAGCTTGGGAAACTTTTCCGGCACACCACCGTATATCAGAGCGGCACAATCTAGCAAAGTTTCAAATGGCCGTCCAATGGTATGACGAAACAAGAAGGTATCGAAACGGATTTCGCCCGCCGGACCCTGGCGTGAGTTGTGAACCAGCAGTGGCGCGTTGAGTTTTTGCAGCTCCTCGTAGATGGGCCAGTAGATCGGTTGGCCTAGATGCTCTTTCATGCCGAACGAGCCCACCGTGATGCCGGCGAGTCCGAGCTTGCCGATCGCTCGCTGAGTTTCGTTCACGGCGGCCTCGACGTCCTGAAACGGCACGAGTCCGACCGCCTTGAGCCGTGGGCTTTCAGCGCAGACGCTGGCGATCCAGTCATTATAACCGCGGCAGAAGGCGGCGGCGTAATCTTTTTCCGGCAACTGGGTGACGCCGAAACCGCTGGTCGGGAACAGGACCGAGATGTCGATCTGTTCGGTATCCATATCGCGCAGCCGGGTCTGCAAGTCCGGGCTTTTCGTGATCAGTTTACCGTACATACTCGCGTCCCAGACATCGTTCGGCAGAAGCGAGCCTTGGCGCCGGCTATATGGCTCAGCGATAAACTTGCGCAAATTGGCGTCGCGGTCTATCACGTGCCCGTCGGCATCGATGATGTTGACGTCAGCTAGGTTTGTTGCAGTCATAATGTCTCCCTATTTTTCGTGGCAAGATTCGGACCGCAAAGTGGTCAAGTGGCTATTTCTCCGACCTAAGCGTTGCTTCGACTTTGCTCTGCCTGCACTTGGGCTCTTCGCGCGAATGATTTTTCACATTCGCAGTACGCCGCCAAGCCGAGTTCTTACCGTTGATCGAATTACCATACGTGCAAATCGGCGGTCAATGGTCAACGAACTCTTTTTTTGTCGGATGAAGCTGTGATAAAGGGGCTGATGAGGCGATCGATTTCTGATGGAATTTCGACTTTCACCTGAAGAAGAAAACCTGCGCAAGGTCGTCGAAGAGTTCGTCCGCAGGGAGCTGATCCCGTTGGAGCCGGAATTCGACCCTGCGCCGGATATCTTTGAAGGCAGCCGCTGGAAGAGCCGGGTGAAATCAAGTCCCGATCCGCAGATCCAGCGCTATTTGGAAATCATGGAAGAGTTGGAGAAGAAGGCGGAGGCCGAAGGGCTTTGCCAACTGGACGTGCCGAAGGAATTCGGCGGCCTGGCGGTCAGCAACGTCGGTTTGATCGCCGTCACGGAAGAGTTGGAAAAAACCTCGATTCCCTTCGAGCTCGGCAATCACGTCTCGAACATTC
>VBKX01000286.1:4294-9034 GCA_005879435.1 Deltaproteobacteria bacterium | reverse complement strand
CGATTAACGACGTCGCAAATATGGCTCAACTCCGTCGCCGGCGATTTTAGAAACTTTCGCCGCGCCGGCGTATTATAGAAAATATCTTTGATGTCGATCGTAGTACCCATGGACGCCGCCGTGGGACGAAGTTCATCTTTCCTGCCGCCGTCGATGCTGAGCTTCTGCCCGGTGGGCGCGTTCAGTGGACGAGAAACGATCTGCATCTTGGAGACCGAGCCAATACTCGGCAATGCCTCGCCACGAAAACCCAGGGTCGCGATGCGAAACAAATCCTCTTCGACTTTAAGCTTGCTCGTCGCATGGCGTTCGACTGCCAGAATGAGATCCTCGGCCGCCATGCCGTCGCCGTTGTCGGAAACCTGGACCAACGACGTGCCGCTCTTCTCGATCGAAACAAAGATTTCCGTCGCGCCGGCGTCGAGGGAATTTTCGACCAGCTCCTTGACGACCGAAGCGGGCCGCTCGACCACCTCGCCCGCGGCGATACGGCTCGCCATCTCGTCGGATAAAATTTGGATCTTCACGCGGAATCGGCCTCGACTTCGACAATACTTACCGCGTAAGCCGCGGTCAAGATAATCCAATTCGTTGATGTCTATTAACCGGCCCGAATAGCCGCTAAAATGACGCTGCCGATACTCAAGTTACGGCTGAGGAGACTATTATGAAATCGATTCACTGGCTGATGCTCGTCATGCTGGTTGTTGTCCGGACCTCGCTCCTCCTAGCGGCGGAAAACTCTTCCCTGGTCGAGACAAAAATCAAAACTCTTCTGATCGATCCGACTACCCAATCTCCGGTGGTCGTTCTTGAAACGGTCAACGATCAGAAATTGCTGCCGATCTGGATCAGCGTGGTGGAAGCGCGCGCGATTGCGACCGAACTGGAGCACGTGACGCTGCCCCGACCGCTCACCCATGATCTCATTCGCAACATTCTTCAATCTCTGGGAGCGACCCTGCAACGCGTCGTTCTGACCGACTTGCGCAACGACACTTTCTTCGCCCAGCTTTCCCTGCGGTCGAAAGGCCAAGAGTTTCATATCGACAGCCGGCCGAGCGACGCGATCGCCATCGCGCTGCGCATGAAAGCACCGATCTTCGCGACACCTGAATTGCTGGCGAAATCTGCGGTGCTGCCGCCGCCATCGGGCCGCGCCGAGCGCACCCAAAAACGACTTGGCATACAAGCGCAGGATTTAACGCCGGAGTTGGCTAGCCTTTTGGATAGCCGCCAACAACGGGGAGTCTTGGTTACCGATGTTGCACTTGGAAGCATCGCTATGAACGCGGGCATAAAGCGCGGCGATATAATCACCAGGGCCAATGAGCAGAATGTTTCTTCCGCCACCGCCCTCGAGTCCATGATTCAAGGGATGAAACCGCCAGTTCAAATCAAGCTCGAAGTCATAAAAAAAGGCAAGCCGACCACGATCGTGATCGACTTGCCTTCGTAACGGTAAACAGACCGTTCGGCCGTGGTTTACTTCTTGCCGTTGGTGCCGAAGAGCTCAGCACCCCACTTCTTGGCCGTGGCATCGAGCACTTCCTTGCTCGACTCGGCGACGGGAGGGAAGTCTTTCATCCATTCATACGGGCGGGTGGCGTCGATGATCGCCCGCGAATTGAAGCCCTTTTTGGTCGGATGAATGACCGGATCGAGCGGGCCGCTCCAGCAGCGGCGCAGGATGTCGATATCTTGCTCGGGCTCGCAACGGCTGGACATGGCCCAGATCATATCGTCGGTGTTCGACGGATCGATATCATCATCAACGACGATCACGAATCGACCGAGATAAGCACCGGCATGACACTGCGAAGCGACAATCGCCGCTTGCTTCGCGTGGCCGGGGTAGCGCTGTTTAATGGCAACACACATCATCAATCGGCTGCCGCCGGAGACGGTAAGCCATACTCCCTTGACATCCGGCACACCTGCTTTTTCCATCTCGTCCCAAATCGGTGCGGAACGGAGATACGAGCGGTACCAGCCCAGCTCTGCCGGCGGACGGCCCGGAGGAGAGCCGAGAATGATAGGATCGTTGCGGTGATATATTCGCTTCACTTCGACCCACGGCTCCGCGCGTTCGGCGCTGGCGTAATAGCCGGTCCATTCGCCAAACGGCCCTTCGACCTTAGGATTGTCGAAGTGGACATCACCTTCGATAACAATTTCAGCGTTGGCAGGGATCGGCAGTCCGGAGTATTCGCCTTCGATCATCTCGAAGGGTTCGCCGCGCAAGCCGCCGATGAATTCATATTCCGGCACTCCATACGGCACTTCGATGCTGCCTGCCAAAAAAGTTAAGGGATCGTGACCGAAGGACATCGCTATTTTGAAAGGCTTGCCGCTGGCCGCGTACTTTTCGCGTTGGATGCGGCCATGCTTGCCAGGTGAAATGTAAAATCCAAGCTTATTTTTGTCATGGATCATAACCCGGTAGGTGCCGTAATTAACCCAACCTTCGTCGGGGTCGCGCGTGATGTCGACGCTTCCCGTACCGATATAGCGGCCGCCGTCCTTGTCATGCCAGAGCGGCGTCGGGAACTTGAACATGTCGACGTCGCCGTCTTTGTACACGTTGTCGAAAAGCCCACTTTTCTTGACGAATTTAGCGGGTATCGGTTTGATACTCTTATAATTGTCTTTCCAAATTTTGACGAAATCCATTTTGGTTTCGCCCGAAGGGAGCCCCAACGTAAGCGCCAAGCCCTTGATGTCTTCAAACAGGACGGCTGGGCCGTCTTCCTTGTGATGAACCAATTCGGTAATCGCACCAATCTCCAGATTCCAATCGCAGCCCTTTAACGTTTTGAGTTCGCCCATTTCATCGGCGATTTGGATCCAGTCTCGCAGATCCTGATATTCCATTATGGCCTCCTGATTGGTTTGGAAATGAAGTTACAGTTACAAAGACGTGGAACTTCTGTATCTGTGACCTTAACGAAGTTTTCGCGCTGGGTCAAGCTAGTTGAAATTCGACTTTGGCGCGATATTTAATTGAAAACAACGACTTATCGTGCTACCCAAGGATTGTGTCCGGCAAGCTGAAAAGCGTTGGCGAGCTCACTACTATCGCCGCTCGAGCCGCGCGGGATGGCAAAACCGTGGTCTTTACCAACGGCTGTTTCGACCTGTTGCACCGAGGCCATATCCACACGCTTCGACAAGCGAAAGCGCACGGCGACCTATTGATCGTCGCACTCAATAGCGATCAATCGGTCAAGGCGATTAAAGGGCCGAATCGGCCTGTCATGTCGGAAGCCGATCGCGTCGAGTTGATCGCTGCGATGGAGATGGTAGACTATGTCGTCGTTTACGACGAACCCGATCCGTACAAGTTGATTGCCGCGATCAAACCGAACGTTTTGGCGAAGGGCGGCGACTGGAGCGCCGACAAGATTGTCGGCGCCGATATCGTCGAACAGAACGGCGGGCGAGTGGCGGTCATCCCCTACTTGAAAGGATTTTCGACAACCGAAATCATCGAAAGGATACGACGCGAAAATGGCGAGAACTTGTAAAATCTGCGGTAAAGGCCGATCTGTCGGCCATAAAGTGAGTCACGCAAACAACAAAAGCAAGCGTTCCTGGCGGCCCAATCTGCAGCGCGTTCGCGCTAACTTTGATGGCCAAGTCAAGCGCGCCTTGGTTTGCACTGATTGCATTCACTCGGGCCGCGTCAAAAAAGTCGCGTAGCTTTTAGCCCGCTTGGGCTCAGTGCAATTCGTCTTTCGGAGTCTGTTCTAGTTCCACCTTTCCGCCCGTCCTGCCCCGACCGCGAACCGCCTTATAGACGCCCTTGACCTTGGAGATATTCTCCAGCACGAGTTGGAGGTGATCGGAGTTCTTAATCATCACCTCGAAAGTGTTGATTGCCCGCTGGCTCGTAAAAGTTCTCACTTGGGCGCGCGCGATATTGGCCTCGGCGCTGGTGATGGCCGAGCTGATCGCCGCTAGCAGCCCGGGCTGATCCACGCAGGTCACTTCGATCTTGACAGGCCTCGGCGATGGCTCGGTTTCTTCCCAGCTGACATCGATCTTACGGTGGGGATCGCTCTCCAACACCGTGGGACAACCCACCGTATGAACCGTCACGCCACGCCCGCGCGTGATGAACCCGACAATATGCTCCCCCGGAAGAGGATGGCAGCAAAGAGCGAATCGAACTAAGACATCGTCAACGCCTTTGACACGAATTCCCAGACCGCGTTTTTGTTTGGACGCTAGACGAAACAGCGATTCGAGCGCGCCGTCGGCCTTTTTCGGCCCCGCTTCCAGTTTTTCCGGCGACATGAGTTTGCCGAGGACGTGGCGTGTAGTGATGCGCCCATAGCCGATGGCCGCGAGCAAAGCCTCCTCATCCTTCATCCCCAGCTCTTTCGTCAGCCAAGCAATCTTACCCTCATTTTGTAGCGTTCCGTATTCCAACTGATAGCGATGGAGGTCACCATCGAAAATTTCTCGGCCCAAAAGAACGCTCCGTCCGCGCTGCTGGGTTTTTAGCCAATTGCGAATTTTCTCTTTGGCCCGCGGCGTTTTCACCCACTTGAGCCAGTCGCGGGCCGGCGACTGTTGCTGGGTGGTAATGATTTCAACCGTATCGCCGCTGCGCAAAATATACTTCAACGATACCAACTGGCCGTTGACTCGCGCGCCGGAACAGTGGTGCCCGACTTCCGTGTGGATCCGGTAGGCGAAGTCGATGACCGTCGAGCCTTTGGGGAAGTTCAAAAG
>VBKX01000286.1:700-4273 GCA_005879435.1 Deltaproteobacteria bacterium | reverse complement strand
TGTCGTAGCCACGCGTATCTTTGGATATCGCTCACCTGGAAATCTTCGCCCTCTTTGTAGCGCCAGTGCGCGGCGATACCTTCCTCGGCGACACGGTGCATTTCGTGGGTGCGAATTTGAATTTCGATGCGCTCCCCGTAGGGTCCGATCACGCTGGTGTGGAGCGACTGATACATGTTGACCTTGGGCAAGGCGATATAATCCTTGAATCGCCCCGGCACCGGACGCCACTGAGCATGAACCACGCCCAACGCTTCGTAACATTCGCGCTGAGTATCGACCAGGATACGAAACGCGACCAGATCGTAGATTTGATCGTAGAGCAGGTTTTGGCTCTCCATCTTCTGGTAAATGCTATAAAAGTGCTTGGGCCGGCCGGACACCTCGGCTTCGATCCCCTCCACGTCGAGTTTCTTGGTGATGATCGAGATGACCTCTTCAGTGTATTTTTCCCGGTCGGTCTTCTTCTTCGCGACATTGCGCTTCAGTTGATAGTAGATCTCCGGGTGCAAATACTTGAGCGACAAGTCCTCCAGCTCGCTCTTGATCCAGGCGATGCCGAGCCGGTGCGACAACGGCGCGTAGATATCCAGGGTCTCCTGCGCCGTGAGGAGTTGCTTATCCGGCGGCATATGATCCAGGGTCCGCATGTTATGCACGCGGTCGGCAAGCTTGATCAGGATAACGCGCACGTCTTTGCCCATCGCGAGCAGCATCTTGCGAAAGTTCTCGGCCTGCTTTTCTTCCCGGCTGCTGAAATTGGCTCGGCCCAGTTTCGTCACCCCGTCGACGAGCGCCGTAATCTCCCGGCCAAAAAGGCCCTTAAGTTCATCGAGCGTCGTCAGTGTATCTTCGACCGTATCGTGCAGCAGTCCGCCGGCGACGCTGGGCACGTCGAGCTTCAAGTCGGCAATGATATCGGCAACCGCCAACGGGTGTATCAGATAGGGCTCGCCAGAAAGCCGTTTTTGTCCCTGGTGAACCTTCGCGGAAAAATCATAAGCTTTGCGCAGAAGCTCGATGTCCGCCGCGGGATAATAGGATTGGACCTTTTCGACTAGATCGTTGATTTTGATGTCTTTGCCCATGGCTCGTTTCACCGCGCCCTTTGGTGGAGCGAATCAATTCGCCAATCAGTCACCCGGGAAACTTTCGACCGCTCCGCCTCGACTATCGAGCTCAAGACCCGGACGGCCTCGTTCACCTCCCGGTTAACCACGTAGTAATCATAATAGATTCTCTCCTTGATTTCATCTTGGGCATTGGCGAGCCGGCGGCGGATGATTTCTTTCCCGTCCGTGCCGCGCGCGGCCAGGCGACGTCGCAGTTCCCGGAGGGAAGGTGGCAAGAGAAAGATGGATACCGCATTGGGATACACCTGTTTGATTTGGCGCGCGCCCTGAACGTCGATATCCAGTAGAATGTCGCGCCCCGATTGAACACTGTGATCGAGTGGTTTTCGTGGCGTCCCATAGGAATTGCCGTGAACGCTAGCCCACTCGGCGAATGCTCCATGGGATTTCATAGCCTCGAACTGTTCAACCGTAATGAAACGATAATCCTGACCGTTGACCTCGCCCTTGCGGCGGGCGCGTGTCGTGCACGAGACCGACAGTTTGATCTCAGGATAGGCCTTGCGCAGGCGGTGATAGAGCGTCGTTTTGCCGGCGCCGGACGGTGCCGATAAGATGAAGATAATGCCGTGCCGTTTGGCGATTTGGGTTGCCGGCCTGGTCATTCGACGTTTTGAGTTTGCTCGCGAATTTTTTCCACCCGCTCCTTGCCTTGGAGGACAAGCTGAATGACGGATAGGTTGGGCACTTTGGAGCTGATGGTATTCAATTCCCGGTTGACTTCCTGGAGCATGAAATCGATTTTTTTCCCGACCGGCTCACGCTCACGCGTGACCTTGGACAACGCGACCACATGAGTTTTCAATCGGACGATTTCTTCGTTGATATCGCCTTTCAAAATCGTGGTGGCCATTTCGGCGCCGTCCCTTTCGGAGCGCGAGATGACTTGTCCCTCGGGGCTCGGCGCCTTTACCCGTACGCCGTTTTCAGCGGCCAATTCTTCAAGCGCGGCGGCGATTCGTTTGATATGTTCGATTTGCGAATCCATATCTGCCTTGAGCTCGGCTCCTTCTCGCTCTCTCGCCCGCTCGAGTTTCTTTAGCGCTGCCTGAAGTGTCCTAAGTAACGCTTCGCGTTCACTGTGGTGATCCACCTCCACTTCGCGGACATGAAACAGTTCCGGCAGGTTTGCCAGCAACGACACACCGACGTCGCCCGCCAGATGATACCTTTTCTTAAGCTGCTTCATGCCGGCAACGTACTGCCCCACGAGCGCCTCGTCCATTTCCAATTTTCGCGTCTGAACCTTAACTGCGTACCGATTGACAAAAAGGTCGATCCGTCCGCGCGATATCTTTTCACGAATGGATTTACGGATCTCCTCCTCGAAGGAAAGATATTCCCTGGGAACCCTTAGCTGCAGATCCAAATGGCGATGGTTCAGACTGCGGATCTGTACCGTAAGTTTCGTCCCACGAATGTTCTGCGACGCCTCGCCATACCCGGTCATGCTTTTCATGGTTTGCCCTTAATGACGCGTTTAATCATCGCAGCTCGCACCGCCACCGTGCCGATCTCACCGCCAACGAAGCTCGCGGCGATATTGGCCAGCACTGCCGCGTCATCATAGCCGGCGCCACTCGCCAGCGCCAAGGCGCAAACCGCGATGACGGTGTCCCCCGCTCCGGTCACGTCGAAAACGTCCCGCGGTTCGGTGGGAAAATGTTTCACCGGAGAACGCGGTCGAAATAGACTCATCCCCTCGCCGCCGCGCGTGATGAGAACCGCATCGGCGCGCCACTTGCGCAGGAGTATTTTCCCCGCGGCAAGCAAAGACGCCTCATCGTGTATCGGGGTCCCGGAAGCTTCGCTGGCCTCGTTTTTATTCGGCGTAATCAATGTCGGCAATCGGTAACGGTCGTAGTTTTCTTTTTTGGGGTCAACCACGCAAACGATCTTCCTCCGGCTGACAACCGCAGCAACGGAATCGAGCAGCTCACCGTGAATAGCCCCCTTACCGTAATCAGATATCACGATGCCGTCGAAGCGACCCTCATTCGCGGAGATAAACTTGCGTAACCGTTCCAAAGTGCGATGGCCGAGACCTTGCCGGGTCTCGCGATCGAGGCGAACGATCTGTTGGTGGTGCGGTGTGGCGATGATCCGGCTCTTTTGTATGGTTTGAAATTGTCTGTCTGCCATCACGCCTGCAGTCGATGCTCCAACCTTTCGCAGGGCGTTGATGATCCGTCTTCCCGCGTCGTCCTGGCCGACGATTCCGCAGGCGGTCACACGACCACCCATGGAACGAACGTTATGAATCACGTTGGCCGCGCCGCCGAGCGTGGAATTCTCGGAAACGACTCGAAGCACGGGCACCGGCGCCTCTGGAGATAACCGTTCCACTTCGCCCCAGATGAACCGGTCGAGCATCAGATCACCTACAACGAGCAGATGCACATCACGAAATTTTTCGATTACCGCTAGGAGAGAGTCCATC
>VBKX01000286.1:0-639 GCA_005879435.1 Deltaproteobacteria bacterium | reverse complement strand
AGTAATACGATTCGTTCTGCATCGCCATCCGCCGCAGGGTAAAATGCTCGAGCACACGCTCGCGTCCTCGATCACCCATTTCATCGGCGAGTGCCGGCTCTCGAACCAGCTTCGTGATCGCCCCGGCCAGCGCGCGCGCGTCTTTCGGCGCTACTAAAATTCCGGTAACCCCGTCGATCACCGACTCGATCAACCCGCCGACGCGGGTCGCAACGACGGCTTTGCGCGCCGCCATAGCCTCGAGAACCGCAACTCCCAAACCTTCGAACAACGAAGGCATCACCAGGAGATCCACACTGCGGAGAAACTCCGCCGTGTCGGCGACGAAGCCCAAAAAACGCACCTCTTTGGACAGCCCCAAACGCACCACTTCTTGTTCGAGATTGGCCCGTAACGGACCGTCTCCCGCGATGCGATAGCGCAGATCAAGACCTTCCGCCTTTAACAAGACTGCCGCTTTGAGCAAAAAGTGGTGTCCTTTACGTTCGTCGAGCCCGGCAAGGCAACCGATCACCGTGGCGTCCTTCGACTCAGCGCGCCTTGAGGAACAAGCTTCGAATCGCTGCGGCTCGATGCCGCTGGGAATCCGCCGGATCTTCCGCGCCTCTACGCCCGCCTGTTCCAATAAATCGCCTATCG
>VBKX01000287.1 GCA_005879435.1 Deltaproteobacteria bacterium | reverse complement strand
AAAGAGGTCGAGTTCGTGCCGATTCCCGGCGGCGGCTCCGAGGCGATGCTCAAAGGAGCCCCGCTCGCATTTATCGTCGGTGAGTCTCTGGTCTCTCAGTGGACGATCGTTACCCAGCCGGAATTCAAACAGGTGGAGGAATTGAAAGGAAAGACAATCGGTCTTGAGAGGCCGGTCCAAGCCGCCTACACGGAGGCGGTGGTCGTACTCGGAAAGTTTTTCAAAATGGAGCCGGGCAAGGATTACAAGGTTATCACCTTTAACGCCGAGACCGACCGGGTGGCCGCGCTGATCAACAAATCGATCCATGCAGCGATACTCTCCTTTCCCCATGCCGCCAGGGCGGAAAAGGCCGGGCTGAAAATCCTGGTGAAGACGGGGGATTACATTCCGAGGCTCGGCGGCACGTTTATTACTCACCGTGACTTTCTCAAAGAAAAGCGTGACGTGACCAAAAGGTATATCCGCGCGATGGTTAGAGCCAACGATTACGTCAAGGCGAACAAGCAGGGCACCATCGACGTGATTCAGAAATATTCTGAAATAAAGGATGCCGCCTTGGCCGAGGGAATATACAAGCAGGTGGCGAACGCAGAAATATTTTGAAATAAAGGATGCCGCCTTGGCCGAGGGAATATACAAGCAGGTGGCGAACGCCTATGGGCCAGAAATGCCCAACGACCTGCTGATGGAGCTGTTTCAATCCCGGACGACTCCGGAGCTAGGATGGCCGGCGGGCAAGCCGCTGCCCGACATCGAGCAATTCGTCGCCCGGGATCTCCTTAATGAAGTGCTCAAAGAGGTGGGAAGGAAGGTGACGAAGTAAGAATTTAATGTCATGGAACCGAAATTCGCAATATCAGTCAAACGTCATTCCGGGCGCGCGGGCGATAGCTAGCGCGAAGGAGTAGTTGTCATTGTAGAGATTTCGATGATTCCAGTATCGTTGACCAGTATACTAAAATGGTTAGCTGGTCGAGTTGGAAACAGGCGCAAGATGCCAACCAGTCTCTTCTCTTTCAACTTTAGGTTGGGACCTTGGGAGGGTTGCCTCAACCTCAACTTCGATCAAGAGGTACTCGCGCCTGGCTTCGGGGCGGTGTGCACGCGCGATCAGCTTGGCATTCTGTGGGCCGGAAATCCTCAACAGAATAAGGCGGCGCGAGCAACTGCGTACACACTGGCGCGAACCCTCGTGCACGCCGATGCTTTCGTCTCCTATCCGGGCGGAATCGTGCTGCGTGTCGAACCGGTCACTGGGCTGGAAGTTCGAGAGCACGTTCCCAAGGGGGTGGTCAGCGGGTACATGCATCAGACCCTTGCGAACGCTTGTTCGCAAGGTTCAGCCATTTCCGGCGCTGCAACTTGCGCTAGGCGATCTCTATACGGCGCGTCGCGAAATCGGCCCGTACTCCTCATTCTACGCATTCCGAGTTTTGGAGGACGTCGGATTCCACTTTGGCGTGACCAAGCAAGGTAAACCCGGTTGGAACGCGATGAACGCCAAGCTCGGAACAACCGAAAACGAAATGGAAGCCACTGACGGACGCGGGCACGGCAGCGCGCCACCTGAGCGTGCAGAAGCTCTCGCGCCTGCAAACGATCAACGTCCGGGACTTGCTTGATCTGGCCCAAGAATCGGTCGACCTAGCGCTGAAAACGCTGTAACTAGGGGCCGTAAAAAGGGACGAGCTACTTTTCGAGGAGTTCCTCTCCGCGACGCTCGATTTTTTCCTCACGGTTGAGCGGCTATCCGTCAGGTAAATTTTTCAGAACGTCTTTGCTTCCTCGGGGCGCCAGCGGGAGAGGTTGGATTCGATTTTCTTGACCGCCATTGTGAGGACCAGAGAGAGTCCCATAAAGATTGCCACTCCCACGAACACCACGTCGACTTTGTAGTTCGTGGCGGCGGTGGCGATCATGAAGCCCAGGCCTTTGCTGGCGCCGAAAAATTCACCGACGACCACGCCGAGGATCGCCCGCCCGATCGCCAGGCGCAGTCCCACGACAATGTAAGGCACTGAGTTGGGCAGGACCACGATCTTCATGACCTGCCACTCGTTGGCGCCGAACGACCTCACCACGTTCACCAATACGCGATCGACGTTCTTTACCCCCTCGTAGGTGTTGATGAGAAGGGGAAAGACGGCACCGATAAAGACGATGATGATCTTGGACCAAATGCCGATGCCGAACCACAGGATGAATAGCGGCAAGAAAATCAGCCTGGGCGTCGCATTAAAGATCGTGACGAAGGGGTCGACCATCGCATCGATGTTGGGGGACCGGCCGGTGATGAGTCCCAATGGCAAGCCTACGATGATCGCTAGCCCGAGGCCTGCGAGGAACTCGATCGAACTGACGTAGAAATGCTCCTGGATTTTGTTTTCCACAAAAAGCTCGTAGCAGGCCTCGATGACCTTCCAGGGCGTGGTGAAGAAAAGGGAGAAGCCCTGGGGCAGCGTTAGCAGGCGGGGCATCAATTCCCACAGGACGATCAAGAGCAGGATGAATCCTCCACCCAGGATAGACGGCTCTCTTTCGGTGTAGAAGTTCTGAAGCCGCTTCATCGCGTCTCCTGTGTGGTCTTCCACGGCGCCAGCACGGATTCGAGTTTTCTCATCCCTTCGGTGAGCGCTACCGCCAGGATCATCAACAGAAAGATCGCCGCGAACATTTCCGGCAGTCGGTAGGTGTCGCCAAACCGGGAGATCGCGTAGCCGATGCCTTCCGAAGCGGCGTAGAACTCTCCCACGATAATCCCCACCAGACCCCTGCCAAGCGCGATTCTCGCGCCGGCGACGATGAAGGGCAGGGTGCTCGGAAAGATGACCTTGAGATAGAGATCTTTTTCGCCGCCGCCGAAGGACCGGACCACGTTGATCAGCAAGCGGTCGGTGGAGCGCACGCCGGCAAAGGTGTTGAAGATGAAAGGGAAGACGGAAAGCGCAAAGACCAAAACCGATTTGGCGAAGAGGCCGACGCCGAAAACGACGATGATGAGCGGAGCGAGAGCCACTAGAGGGCTCGCGTACATCGCGGTGAAAAATGGGTCGAGTGTGTAGCCGGCCTTGCGTCGCCAACCCATCAGCGCGCCCAACGGTATGCCGAGAACAATGGCGAAGCCAAAGCCCCACAAAAAGGCCTTGCTGCTGACCGCCAGGTCGCCCCAGAGCGCGCCGTAAATGACTTGCTCCTTGAAAGCCACCGCGATGAGAGAGGGCTTCGTAAAAAAGAAAGGATTGACCGGAAAGACGTACGTCAGCAACGCCTCCCAGGCTGCGATCACGAAAAGCACGGAGCCGAGCCCGAGCCAAAGGCGGCGATGTTCGGCGAAGGATTCTTTAAGCTTCATTGTGGCGCCCGCGAAGTCAGCTCTTCTTTGAGCACGTCCCAGATGCGCGACTTGATCTCGTTGAATTCTGGCGTGAGCCGCATCTCGTAATCGCGCGGCCGGGGCAGCTGGATTTTCAAAGTCTCTTTGGCGCGGCCCGGCCTCGCGGTCATGACGATGACGCGATCGGAGAGATAAGCGGCCTCTTCGATGCTGTGGGTGACGAAGAGCACGGTTTTCTTGGTTCGCTCCCAGATCTCCAGAAGCTCGGTTTGCATCAAATCGCGCGTTTGCGCATCGAGGGCGGCGAACGGTTCGTCCATCAACAGCACTTCCGGTTCCGTCGCCAGCGCGCGCGCCAGCCCAACGCGCTGTTTCATGCCGCCCGAGAGTTCATGGGGGTAATGGCGCTCAAAGTCCTTCAAGCCGACCAGCTTGATCAGCTCGGTGGCGCGCTGCGAACGCTGGGACGCCGGTATCCCTTTTAACTCCAATCCCAATTCCACATTGGCGCGCACGGTGCGCCACGGCAGCAAACCGAACTCTTGAAAGACCATGGCTCTTTCCTGTCCGGGACCGATGATCGGCGCGCCGTTGAGCTTCATCTCGCCAGAATCAGGTTTGACGAGGCCCAAAAGCAAGTTGAGAAAAGTGCTTTTGCCGCAGCCCGACGGTCCGACGATGCTGACGAACTCACCTTTGCCGACTTCGAGATTGA
>VBKX01000285.1:7118-9627 GCA_005879435.1 Deltaproteobacteria bacterium | reverse complement strand
TATTCCAGCTTTATTCGTTGATTTGGGATCGCTTTGTCGCCAGTCAAATGGTTCCCGCGGTTTACGATCAGACGGTGTTCGACATTCCGGTCAGAGAAGCGCTGTTCCGAGCCACCGGTCAACAGATCAAGTTCGACGGTTTTATGAAAGTGTACATCGAAGGGCGCGACGAGCGCGCCCCGCAAGCAAACGAAGAAGAGGATAGCGATGACGCCGCCGGGGCTTCGGACGGCGTATTGCCGGATTTGCAAAAAGGCGATGCACTCAAACTCCTGGCGCTCGAGCCGCGTCAGCACTTCACCCAGCCGCCGCCGAGCTTCACCCAGGCGTCCTTAATAAAGGAGCTGGATGAAAAAGGCATCGGCCGCCCCTCGACTTACGCGGCCATCATTTCGAATATTCTCGATCGGGAATATGTGGTGCAGAACGAAGGCCGTTCGTTGGCGCCGACCGATTTGGGGTTTCTCGTTACCGATCTTTTGGTCGAGAGCTTCCCCGATATTTTAAACGTCGAGTTCACCGCCGGGATGGAAGACGAGCTCGACAAGATCGAAGACGGCAAGGAAAAGTGGACGAAAGCGATGAAGCGCTTTTACACGCCTTTCTCGCGCGATCTCAAAAAAGCCGACAAAGAGATGCGCGACGTCAAGCGCCAAGAGGTGCCGACCGATATCGACTGTGAGAAGTGCGGCGCAAAAATGGTGATCAAGTGGGGGCGCAACGGCGAGTTTCTCGCTTGTCCGCAATATCCCGATTGCAAGAGCACCAAAAACTTCAAACGCGCCGACAACGGCGAGATTCAAATCGTCGCCGAGGAAGAAGTCAATGAAAGCTGTGAGCTGTGTGGCCGGCCGATGCTGCTGCGCTGGGGTAAATTCGGCAAGTTTCTCGGCTGCAGCGGTTATCCCGAGTGCAAGAATATTCAACCGCTGCAAAAACCGGTGGATCTCGGCATCAAATGTCCGGAATGCAAAGAAGGCAACATTAAAGAACGCAAGTCACGCTGGGGCAAGATCTTCTACGGCTGCGACCGCTATCCCGAATGCAAGTTCGCTTCTTGGGACAAGCCGCTGCCACTCCCTTGTCCCAAATGCGGCAGCCCGATTCTAGTCGAGAAGGTGACCAAGCGGGCGGGCCGGACGCATCGCTGCTATAAGAAAGAGTGCGGCTACTCGATCCAGGCTGAAGAGCCATTGCAGAGCGCCGAAAAACCCGCGGCTCAGTCGGAGGCCGGCGCAGCGTAGCTGGCGATTTTTTAAATCGTGCGGTAATTTCCAGTCGCGGCGAGTTCAGCCAAGCGAGCTCTATTTTCAGCCGCCGAAATCTTCATGAAAAATATCGTTCGCATTATCGGCGGCGGGTTGGCCGGCACGGAAGCGGCTTGGCAACTCGCCCGGCGCGGTGTCGCCGTGGAACTGTTCGAGATGCGCCCGCAGCGCATGACCGAAGCGCACGCCGGCCGCAATCTCGGTGAACTCGTTTGCAGCAATTCGCTCCGTTCCGATCTTCTGTCGGCGCCGGCCGGATTGCTCAAGGCGGAAATGCGCCGGCTCGATTCGCTCATTATTCGCTGTGCCGATCAGCATCGGGTGCCGGCGGGGTCAGCGCTCGCGGTGGATCGCGACGATTTTAGCCGCGCCTTGACCGAAACCGTCGAGCAGTTGGCGGGAGTACGGGTTTTCCGGGAGGAAGTTCGCGCCATTCCAAATGAAGGCATTCTCATCATTGCCACGGGCCCGTTGACGTCGCCGGCGCTGTCTGAGGATCTTATGGCGCGATTAGGCGAAGAGCACCTATATTTTTACGATGTGATTTCGCCGATCGTCACCGCCGAATCAATTGATATGAGCGTGGCGTTTCGCGCTTCCCGTTACGACAAGGGCGGCGACGATTATCTAAATCTGCCGTTATCGCGCGAAGAATACAACGCTTTCGTCGACGCTCTAATCGCTGCAGAACGAGTGCCCACGCATACGTTCGAACGCTTCGTGCCCTTCGAGGGCTGCATGCCCATCGAAGAAATGGCCGACCGCGGCAAAGACACGCTTTCGTTCGGGCCCATGCGCGCCGTCGGCTTGCACGATCCGCGCACCGGCAAGCGGCCCTATGCGGTTGTTCAGCTGCGCCAGGAAAACCGCGAAAAAACACTCTATAATCTGGTCGGTTTTCAAACCAAAATGACCTACGGATCGCAACGCCGCGTGTTCGCGTTGATTCCGGGTTTGGCCGGGGCCGAGTTCGTGCGCTTGGGGAGCTTGCACCGCAATACTTTCATCAACGCGCCCTTGCATCTCACCCCGACGCTGCAATGGCGTCGGCGTGAGACGTTATTTTTCGCCGGCCAGATGACCGGAGTTGAAGGCTACATCGAAGCCGCCGCGACCGGATTGCTCGCGGGAATCAACGCCGCCAAGTTGCTCGGGGGCGAGCCGACGGTCACACCGCCGGCCACTACGGCGCTCGGCGCGCTCCTACGCTACATTACCGATCCCGAGCGTAAGCGCTTTCA
>VBKX01000285.1:4991-6929 GCA_005879435.1 Deltaproteobacteria bacterium | reverse complement strand
GCCGGCGATCCGACGGTCACGCCGCCGGCCACCACGGCACTCGGTGCGCTCTTGCGCTATATCACCGACCCCGAGCGCAAGCGTTTTCAGCCGATGAATGTGAACTTCGGCTTGATCCCGCCGCTTAACGTGCGTCTGCGCGGCAAAGCGAAAAAGGAAATGATGTCGCGCCGGGCGCTGGCCGATATGAGCTATTGGGCGCAAGAGTGCGGAATAGCTGCATCGCCGATGCAGCATGATCAACTGGCGGTTCAGGAAACAGTTGTGCTCCGATGAGTCCGAGACGCAGCGCCTTCATCGACGTCGGCACCAACACGATTCTCTGCCTAATTGCGGAGATCAGAGACACTAAGGCGAACAGCGCAGCCTAGCGGTTCTCGAACGCTACCTCGAGCAGTGCAAAAATCTCGGCGTCGAAGAAATTATTGCCGTTGGCACCAGCGCCTTGCGCGACGCGAAAAACAGCGACGAAGTGCGCGCCCGTTTTCATGACCGGTTCGGCATCGACATACGCGTCATCTCAGGCGCCGAAGAAGCCGCATATTCGTTTCTTGCGGTCGAGCGCGGCCTGGCGCTCGCCGGGCGCGAGCTGCTGGTGATCGATATCGGCGGCGGCAGCAGCGAATTTATCCGCGGCAATGAGTCGGGAATTTCTCGGGCGGTCAGTATCGATGTCGGTTCGGTGCGGCTGACTGAGCGATATCTCCATTCCGATCCGGTAAAGCCCAATGAGGTTGAACAAATGACCGCGGCCATCGATAAGGAATTAGCCCTGTTGTCGGCGCGAGGAATCGACGCGGACGGAGCGCTTTTGCTAATCGGTATCGCGGGCACTTTCACGACCTTGGCGGCGATGGAAAAACAATTGGTCCGCTATTTCCACGCCAAGGTTCACGGCAGCACTCTGACCATTCAACAGGTGCGCCGCCAAGTTCACACGCTTCAGGGGAAAACCGTCGAGCAACGAAAACGCATCGTCGGTCTCGAAGCCAAAAGAGCCGACGTGATTTTCGCCGGGGCGTGCCTGATCGAACGGATCATGATTTTATATCACGCTGATGAGGTCATCGTCAGTGACCAGGGCGTGCGTTACGGGCTCTTACATGAGGCGGCAAAAGCACTATAAAAAGGGTTGACATTTCCGGGCGAATTGGAAATGATCTGCCTTTCGTTTTGTGCAACGAGGCACGGTTGAACTAAAATCTGACTAGCGACCGAGGGAGGTGACAGCCAATGACCAAGGCAGAATTAGTCGACGCCGTCGCGAAGAGCGCCAAAATCAGCAAGGTTGCCGCCGGCGTGGCTGTGGACGCGACGTTCGACAGCATCGGCAAAGCGATCAAGAAGAGCAAGCGGTTTCAAGTCCCCGGCTTTGGGACATTCACCGTGCGCTCGCGCAAGGCGCGCCAGGGAAGAAATCCGCAAACCGGCGCCGTCATAAACATCAAAGCGAGCCGCTCGGTAGGATTCAAACCCGCTCCGGTACTGAAAAAGGGACTGTGACTTTCCCGGTCATCCGCGCAGGCCACCGCGGACAACCGGGTGGCCTTTTTTTATCCGGCTTGATGGCCACGCTCCGAGTGCGTAAAATGTTCGACACGGGCAGAGAAGCAATATGTCGATTAAAACTGAATTGATTTGGCTCGACGGAGAAATGATCCGTTGGGAAGATGCTAAAGTGCATGTGTTGACTCATGCGCTGCACTACGGCACGGCGTATTTCGAAGGCGTCCGGTGTTATCATCTGGCGGACGGCCGGTCGGCGGTATTTCGTTTAAAAGAACACACGCGCCGGCTCGCCGACTCGGGAAAAATCCTGGGTTTTCCGTTGCCCTACACGGAAGAGCAACTGAATCTGGCGACCCTCGAGGTCATTCGCGCCAACAAACTCAAGGAGTGCTATATCCGTCCCTTGGCGTTCGTCGGTCTCGGTGAGTT
>VBKX01000285.1:0-4930 GCA_005879435.1 Deltaproteobacteria bacterium | reverse complement strand
GGTTTTGGCGAAGCATGAAGTGAAAAAAGCCGGCTATGACGAGGCGATCATGCTCGATGCCGAGGGGTACGTGTCAGAAGCCAGCGGCGAAAATATTTTTATCGTCCGTGACCGCAAGATCAAGACGACGCCGCTCACCTCGATTCTGCCGGGCATCACGCGCGATTCAATTATCACGCTTGCCAGAGACAAGGGTTACGAACTGGTGGAAGAGCGTTTTACTCGAGACGAACTCTATATCGCCGACGAGGCGTTTTTTACCGGCACTGCAGCCGAGCTGACGCCGATTCGCGAGGTCGACGACCGGCCGATCGGCGCCGGGCGGCGCGGCCCGGTGACCGAAGACATTCAAAACACGTTCTTCGATGTCATCAAAGGCAAGAATCCCAAGTATAAAAACTGGTTGGCCTACGTCTGATCTGATCGGCTAAATCTCCCGGCACGATAGTTGATCAACCGCGGCACATCGATTGAAACTGAAAAATGACGGAGCCGCCTGACGCCACGCTCCGAATCACGATGCTGCCGCGCGATACCAACGCGCACGGCACGATATTCGGCGGCGTGATCCTGAGCCACATCGACTTGGCCGGAGGCATCGCGGCGTCACGCCAGGCGGCACGAAACTTTGTCACGCGGGCGATGCGTGAGGTCGAATTTATCGCGCCGGTGTACGTCGGCGACGTGGTGAGTTTCTACACTTCGGTGCTGCGCCAAGGTACGACTTCGATCACCGTCAAGGTCAGCGTCGAAGCCGAACGCGCCAAGGATCCACGTCATCTGGTCAAGGTCACCGAAGCCGAGGTGATTTACGTCGCCGTCGATGAAGCGGGGAAACCGATCGCGTTAAAGTGAATAACGTTCCTGGTTACGTCGAGAGTCGATGGGCAATTCGACGTGGGGGGCATTTTTGGCCACTGGTTCGTGCTGGGCTGAAGTCGATTGCTGGCTACCGATTCCAGTTCTCTGATGACGCCAAGCATAATAGGCTGCGCAACTCTCCGAAGAGATTAACTATAGCTGAGTCTACCCGCTGTCGCACCAAAATCCCGACGTTACATCCGTCCTATTGATTTGGATGGCGCGATTAAATCAGCTCCCGTCAGCGCGCGGTAAGATCCCGTTCCACTGCCGCGCCGACACATAACGTTTGCACCGGTGGCGCGCTTTCAGTATCAATGGATGCTGTCGATGGCCAAATCCTTAGCTAAAATTGGCTTCATGTTTCTTGTTGCTGCGGCCATTCAGGCGTGCGGTGATTCCGCTGGCAAGGCCAAGACCCTCCGTGTGGGTTTTGTTCCCGCCGAGGATGCTCAACAGGTAATGCAGAATGCTCAACCCATCGTTGAAATCCTGCGCAAAGAATTGGGCATGGAGATTCAGCCTTTCGTCGCCACGGATTACACCGGCGTGGTTGAAGCCTTGCGCGTCAATAAACTCGACGTCGCATTTTTGGCGCCCGCATCCTACGTGCTTGCGAAAAACGAAGCGGATATCAAAGTGATTCTCAAATCCGAGCGCAAAGGGATTCCCTTCTACTACGCCGCGATCATCACGCGGTCCGATAGCGCGATTAAAACCCTTGACGATCTGCGTGGCAAAACTTTCGCCTTTGGCGATTCGCTATCCACCACCGGCCACGTGTTTCCGCGCAAAATGTTTAAGGAGCGCGGCATCGATCCGGTGCGGGACTTTAAACAGATTCTCTATTCCGGCGGGCATGACGCCACCGTGCTGGCGGTGCTCAATGGCAAGGTCGATGCTGGCGCAACGTATGCCAACTCGCCGGACAGCCAGGACACGGCGTGGATGCGCTATCTCAAAGATCCCGAAGACGTGAAAAAAATTCGCGCCATCGCGTTTTCGGAGCCGATACCCGCCGACAATCTGGTCGTCAGCGGCAGCCTCGATCCGAGTGTTGTCAAGAAAATTGAAGAGATTTTTGTCGGTCTCAGCCATGACGCCAAAGGAAAACAAATGCTGCGCGATCTCTATCAAATCGATGGCTTTGTGAGCGCCACCGACAAAGACTACGACTCAGTGCGCGAGGCTTTCATCGCGGCCGGCATTCCAATCAAAGAAGGTCTACAGAAACGGCGCTCGTGACTATCCTCGAGATCAAGGATCTCTGTCAATCCTACAACGGCAGCGCGCCGGTCTTGCGCGACATGAGTCTGGCGGTTGAGCATGGCGAATTTGTCGGCGTGATCGGACTCAGCGGATCCGGGAAGTCGACGTTGCTGCGCTGCATCAACAGGTTAGTCGATGCCCGTTCGGGAGAGATTTGGGTTCCGCGGGGGCTCCTGACCGGTGAATTGAACGGTGCGCCGATTGACGTTCTAAGACTTGATGCCGCCGATTTGCGCCGTTTGCGCCGCAAGATCGGCATGATATTTCAACAGTTCAATCTCGCCAAGCGCCTGTCGGTGATTGAAAACGTGCTCTCGGGCGGACTCGGGTATAAACCGTCGTTGCGCAGTACGCTAAGAATTTTTGCCCGGGAAGAGCGGCATCATGCGCTGGCCAATCTTAAGCGCGTAGGCCTGTTGGAGCACGCTTACAAGCGCGCTGACGAGCTCAGCGGCGGCGAGCAGCAGCGCGTCGCGATTGCCCGCGCCTTGATGCAGCGGCCGGCGATCATTCTCGCCGACGAGCCGGTTTCCAGCCTCGACCCCAAACTGTCGCGCGTCGTGCTCGATATCCTTAAACGGATTTGCCGGGAAGACGGGATTACCACCCTAATGAGCCTGCACACCCTCGAGCTGACCCGCGAATATGTCGATCGGGTAATTGGTTTAAGACGAGGACAGATTGTTTTCGACGGTCCGACCGTGGATCTCACTGATCCTGTTGTTGACGCGATTTACCATCATCAAGCGTAAATCGCTGAGTTCAGTCGGTCGCTTGTGGATTCACATGGCGCGGAAATGCGGCGGTGTCGCATTGCTCCAGCCGGCGAAGCGTGTCTTGATAACCGGCATCGATGATCTTGTCGATGCTGCTCCAATCAAAAACACCAAATTTGCTCACCGGCGGATTCAGATAGAGGTCGGCTTCGTTTTTAGCCGATTCGATACATCGAATGCTGCCGACTGTCGTGGTGCGATAAAGAATGTTGAGGATGTTGGGAATGTCGGGTCGTTCGCTAAACGGGTTCAGCCGCTGCCAGAGCAGTTTCCAGCCGGAGAGCGTATAGCTTTCAGTCAACTTGCTCTTGAACTCCAACTGCTCGCTGACGTCGACGGCGAGAGCAAACCCCTGGCAAAGTTTTTTCATGACGTCAACCGGTAAGTTATTGATCAGACCGCCGTCGACCAAGATCTCGCCGTTTTCAATGGCCGGCGGCCCGACGCCAGGAATCGACACGCTGGCGCGCACCGCTTTCCACAAAGTTCCTCGGTGGTGAATCATCGCGTCGGCACGGGTAAGATTCGTGGATACGCAAAAATATCTAGTTTTTAAATTTTCGATTTCCGCGCCCTCGAACACTCTTCTAAGCATCTGATCCATGCGCTTACCCGAATTCAACGCGACCAACGGCAACGTGTAGTTCTTCTGCGGTTCGCAACGCGGCCATTCACACTGATTGACCCGCGCCATGGTCTGCCAATCCCAGCCGAGCGCATGTTGAGCGGCGATGACCGCGCCCATGCTGGTACCGCCGATGGCGTCGATCGGAATACCGCTCTCGTACAAGGCGCGAATCACGCCGATGTGCGCGAAGCCACGCGCGCCGCCGCCGCTTAAAACCAAGCCGACGGCGGTGCCGGTTAGGAGGCGAACCAGTTTGTTCAAGTCAGCAATCGAGCTCGTGATCACGTGATGATGATTGTTAACAGGCAAAACCGATAGCCACCTGTCGGTCTTAACTTCCGCGTCGTGGTTTCGGTTGTGAAGCAGAACGAGTTCGATGTCCGCGGTGATTTGGCCGGAGGAAAAATATCCTCTTACCACCTCGAGGCTTGAAAGCGTCGGCACCGAGCTCGTTTCGGTAACGATTAAAATGAGGTCCGCCTGGCGGATACACCGCTGAGTCCAAGATGAAAAAACAGCGTCCGCTTCATAGACGATGAAGCGGTGATCGCTTTCGAGTTCGCTCAGCCGAGCCATGCTTGTTCAGAAGAAGCGTCGGGCCGATGATCTTTAGTGCGTCAGCGAGACGCGCGGCGAAATCCGCCAGCGGCACGCTTCGACCAACAGGCAGAACGGCGATCGTTCGGACTGTGCGTTTTGACAGAGTCCTGTCGATGCCTTGGCTTTGCCGGTCGGCAATTTGCGTCGTTACAGAGCCAACCAGTTGCGGGTAACGTTTTAAAGTGTTCTCAAAAGCAGCACGCGCCAGTTTCGCTAACTCGCTGTCCCGAATGGCGCGCACGGTAGCGGAGCGTGGCTTACCGGTAAGTAGCGCCAATTCACCGACGCTTTCGCCGCGCGCGATTTCGCGAATCACCTCGACTGTGCCGTTGCTGTGCTCTAGATACACCCGCAGTCGTCCGGAAAGAACGATGTACATGGAGTCGCCCAGATCGCCCGTGCGAAACAAAGTTTCCCCGCCGGGGAGAAATACCGACTCCAAGTGCGGCATAAGCTCCACTAAAACTGCCTGGTCGATGGCTTGAAAAAGTGGCGCGCTGAAAAGATATGAGAGCTTAGCTTGTGAAAGCATCGATCGATATTCCGAAGAACCATAACTCTTGAATGCAAGAAAACGACTGTTTCCTGTGTTCATATCGCGTTTAGGGTTGAAGACAGGAAAAGCAAATTGTCGTACCCAAGGGACCTCCATCTTGATCACAACGCTCGACGCGGAGAAGTATCTGAAATGACGGTTTGGTGTCAACCGAACGCGGTAAATAGCGGCTCTCTCGAAAACGCCAGCGCGCGGGTCTTGTCCTAGCAGTGCCGCGATGACGACGAATTTGCCCTTTGG
>VBKX01000284.1:13854-21905 GCA_005879435.1 Deltaproteobacteria bacterium | reverse complement strand
CGCTTTCCCGGGACTGAAGGACGCATACCCAACTTCATCGGCGCCGAAGCGTGCGCCAAGCAGCTTTCTGAAACTCAGCACTGGAAAACAGCGAGGGTTCTAAAGGTGAACCCCGACTCACCGCAACGCGCCATCAGACAAAAAGCCTTGGCCGAAGGCAAGATCGTTTACATGGCCGTGCCGCGCCTGCGCAGCGACAAGCCTTTTATCGAGCTCGATCCCAAGAAAATAAAATGTTCGCCCTTCGCGGCGTCCTCGATTAAAGGCGCGACGCAATACGGCCGGCCTGTGACGTTGGCTAAAGTAAAGAAGATCGATTTGGTTGTTTGTGGTTCGGTCGCGGTGAATCGCCGCGGCGCCCGGGTCGGCAAAGGCGGCGGTTACTCGGATCTCGAATTCGCGTTGCTCACGGAAGCAGGTAAAATTGGCCCCCAGACGCCGATCGTCACGTCGGTCCATCCGCTGCAAATCGTCAACGAAGAGATTCCCATGACCGTGCATGATATCCCGCTCAGCGCGATCGCGACGCCGACGGAAACCATTGACTTGAACCCGCCATTTGCACGTCCCCAAAGCATTTACTGGCGCTTGTTACCGCAGGAAACAATCGACGACATACCCATCCTGACGCAACGAGCCAAACATCGTCGGTGAACTTTCGCTCCCCCGGATCTCGATGTTGAAGGCCCCCGGTATCTATGTTAGCTAAACTAGTTCGAGGAAAGCGCAGATGGCAGAGGTAAAAATCGATTTCGCGAAGGGCAACGGTCTGATTCCGGTGATCGTGCAGGATTATCAAACGCGCGACGTCTTGATGGTCGCCTACATGAACGAAGAAGCCTGGGAAAAAACCAAGGCAACCGGCAAAGCCCATTATTACAGCCGCTCCCGCAACGGACCGTGGTTCAAAGGCGAGGAATCGGGCAATTTTCAGGAAGTCAAAGACGCCTTCATCGACTGTGACAACGACACGATTTTGCTCCAGGTCCACCAGGTCGGCGGCGCCGCCTGTCACGAAGGTTATCGCAGCTGCTTTTTCCGCAAGCGTGCCGACGGCGACTGGAACGTGATTGCCGAGCGAGTTTTCGATCCTAAAGAGGTTTACAAAAAATCGTCCTGATGACGATTCAAAGTTCAAGGTTAAAAGGTTCAACGTTAAATGCAATCGACCCAAGAATTGAAGTTGGGAATCCCGAAGGGGAGCCTCGAGGAAATGACCATCGAGCTCTTCAGGAAATCGGGTTGGAAAATTTCGACGACGAGCCGCAGCTACTTTCCTTCGATCGATGATGACACGATTCGGTGCAGCTTGGCGCGTCCGCAGGAAATGTCGCGCTATGTGGAAATGGGCACGTTGGACGTCGCGATCACCGGGAAAGATTGGACCCTGGAAAACACTTCAGACATCCAGGTGGTCTGCGAAATGATCTATTCAAAAACCAGTTTTCGGCCGACGCGTTGGGTGCTGGCGGTGCCACAGGACTCACCGATCAAAAAAATCGACGATCTCAAAGGCAAGCGAATTTCCTCGGAGATGGTCACTACTTCGCCGAGCGAAATATCCCTGTGACCGTCGAATTTTCCTGGGGCGCCACCGAGGCCAAAGCCGCTGAAGGGTTGGTCGATGCTATAGTCGAAGTCACTGAAACCGGCAGCACGATTCGGGCTCACGGCCTGAAGATTATTCATGAGCTGATGGAATCCTGCCCGCAACTGATCGCCAACAAGCAGTCTTGGCAGGATCCATGGAAAAGAGAGAAAATCGAGCAGATTAGACTTTTGCTGCTCGGAGCGCTATCGGCCGAGAACAAGGTCGGCATCAAACTCAATGTTGCGGAAGGGAATCTCGAGAAGGTCGTCGAGCTGATTCCGAGCATCACCGCGCCCACGGTCGCCACTCTTCACCCGTCACCTAATCTCAAAGGCGTAATTCCCAAGCTGATCCAGAACGGCGCGGTGGGGATAATCGAGTACCCGCTGAACAAAATCATATAGCAATCCGGCAACGGGTAATAGGCGGTAAAAGCTTCAGTTTATTCGGTTGCCAATAACCTACGGCCCGTTGCCTACGGCCTGTTGCCGATCCTGTTGCGCGTCCCGCCACAAAAAAAAGTCTTTGGCGATTTCCGGGAATAATGCGTAGGTCAGCACGTCTTCATCGCTATGCGCTATACCCGCCGCATCTTTACGCGCCTGGTCAAGACCGGGTTTTAACAGATCGGCCGGCCGGCAAGTAATCGGCTCCTTTTTGCCGAGAACCTTCTGTCGCATTTCATCGCTCACCGGTCCAGGCGGTTCACCGTACAGGCCCATCACATAATTACGTGTTTCCATGGCGACTACGGAATAACGTTTCCCAGTCATGACGTTCAACGCGGCCTGCGATCCGACGATTTGGCTCGTCGGCGTGACCAACGGCGGATAGCCCAGGTCTTTTCTCACGTGCGGCATCTCGGCCAGCACGGCGTCGAGTTTATCTTCCGCCTTCTGCTGGCGCAGCTGCGCGACCAGGTTGGAGAGCATCCCGCCGGGAATCTGTGAGGTCAGAACGTCCGTCTTGATCTGATTATTGACCGGGCTTTCGAATTCGGAATAATTGCGCCGCACTGCGTAAAAGTAATCGGCAATTTTATTCAGCTTACCGAGGTCCAAGCCGGTGTCGTACGGCGTGTCTTTGAGGGCCGCAACCAATTGTTCCGTCGCCGGCTGCGAGGTCCCCTGAGAAAACGGCGCAATCGCGGTGTCGAGGATATCGGCGCCGGCTTCAATCGCCATCATATAAGTCATCGGCGCCAAACCGGCGGTGCAGTGGGAATGAAGGTGGAGCGGCAGCGCAATGCGCGATTTGATCTTTTTGATGATCTCATAGGCCGCATAGGGAGCCAGGAGTCCACCCATGTCCTTCAGACAAATGACTTGCACGCCGGTCTCCGCCAGCTTTTCCGCGACGCGCAAGAAGTAATCCGGCGAATGCACCGGGCTGATGGTGTAACAAACGGTTCCTTCCACGAGCTTGCCGGCTTTGAGCGCCGCCTCGATACCGGTTCGCATATTGCGGACATCGTTCATGGCGTCGAAGATACGGAATACGTCGATGCCGTTCGCCGCCGCGTGCGCGACGAATGCCCGCACGATATCGTCCGGATAGTTGCGGTAACCGACCACGTTCTGTCCGCGCAAGAGCATCTGAAAACGGGTTTTCGGCATGGCCGCGCGCAGCTTGCGCAAACGTTCCCACGGAGACTCTTTCAGGAAGCGCAACGTGGCGTCGAACGTGGCTCCGCCCCACGTTTCCAGCGCCCAGTAGCCGATCTCGTCCAGTTTTGCCGCGATCGGCAGCATGTCTTCAGTGCGCATGCGCGTGGCGACCAGACACTGATGCGCGTCGCGCAGAACCGTCTCCATGACCTCAATTTTCTTTGCCATGCTCGACTCGTTTCCGGTACACGGCTACTCGTAAAGTTCGCTTTGTTTGTCTTCCAGGCGCGCCTTTTCCTCGGGTTCGACGACGTAGAGTCCGTTTACTTCTTTGATCTTCGTGATGTCGTAGAAGTACTCGGACATCGCCAGGCCATCGTCGAACTCGTACATCTTGATGGCATCCCAGGGGCAAATCTTTTTATCCAGGCGGTCTTCCGATTCCGTGCCGATCAGTTGCAATTGAATCCGCTTGGGCACCGCATCGGGGGGTATCGGTTTGCGATTGGCGTCGTAGAATCGGTTAGCGTACTCATAGAAAATCTCGCCGGTTTCTTTATGCTGCTGAATTTTCGTCAAGTCGTCGCTGTAGCACATTTGGCAGCCGATGCACTTATCGTTGTCGACGAATACTCGATACGGCTTGAGCCCGCCCTGAGGCAGCTCTTCATAAAGCAAGTTGATGCAACCCTCCACCGGACAGTGGACTTCACAGATCGGTGAACCCGCGCAGCTCGAGCAATTCTCATTCATCACCGCCAAAAGAGCCGTTCCCTTGCGTTTTTTCGCTTCAGCCATTGGGTTCCAACCTCGCTTTCTTAAACCGCCCTCGAAGGGCAAGCGCTATCGCCGCCGATAGCAGCGCCCACCAGTAACGAATCAATCCTATTCTGCCCCATTCCAGCCAGTAAACAAAATTAGGCGAGCGCGAAATGAGCTCGCTTAGCGCGCTTTGCGCCCCCGCGTAGTCCCGTGATTCGCGCCGCGCCTGCGCCAGCCCGTAAAGCGCGCCGTCATCGCGCGGGTCCAGCTTCAGCGCCGCTTCGAAGTCGCGGCGCGCTTCAGCCCACTTGTCTTGTTCCGCCAAAATGCCGCCGCGGGTCGTTAGCGCCGAAGCGAAATTGGGTTTTCGTTCCAACGCGCGGTTCAAGTTAGCGACCGCGCGGTCGAGCTCGCCTTTCCGTTTTTGCGCCACCGCCAGATTGCTGTAAGCATCCGGTAATTCGGGGTGCAACTCGATAATCTTTTGATATTCGCTAATCGCAGCGTCGACATCGCCGCGCACTTCCAACTCGATCCACGCCAGGAAAGTTCGGGCGTCGACATGCTGCGGATTTAATGCGATTGCCTTTCTGACCGCCGCTTCCGCTGCGCGCGGATCGCGCAAGCGGAGCAGCGCCATGCCAAGAAACAATTGCAGGTCAGCCTCATTTGGATAACGATTGAGTAAAGACTCAAATTCCGCTTTCGCTTCGGCGGCTTTGCCCTTCGCTAAATCTTTGCGCGCCTGTTCCCACCGTTGATCGCTAAGTAGAGCAGTGTCGCTAGCGGCAGCGCTAGAAAAACCAATCCCCGCGAGGACGGCTAAAATAGCCAGCCATGCCCTCACACCCACTATTTCCACATTTCGTTGGGGATCTCGTCTTCTCTGTCTTCTTCGATCAGCTTGTCGTTTTTGAACGCTTCACGTAGCCCCAGCCAAGTGAAGAAGATGACGAGAATCAACATTCCGACAATTGGGATATTGTCGGGTTTGGTCACGATTTCGAGAAAATTTTGCAGTCCGCTGGGCTCTTCCATAAAAGGTAAGCACCTGTAAATTCAAATTCTTATGCCATCAACATACCGGAATAAATTATTTGAAACAACCCGCTAAACTTCTGCGAGCCGAGCGCCGAAGAAGAGGTTTCGACTCAAATCTCGGTACTCATTACGCCCCACTATCAGTGCGACTGATGATGCCCGCGGCCATGTTCGGCGTGCCGGAAAATCAATGACTTGATCACGACTGGCACAGCCTTGGCGTCGGGCAGTTCCTGACCAATATCGATAAAATCGAAATCCTTAAGGTCGATGCCATCGATGGAAATAATGCCGGCGCCGGGAACCAACTCGCGCTCGATGATATTGCCCATCAGTTTGGCGATATCCGCGTCGAAGACCAGCACCAAAGGCTGCCCATGGTCGATATGACCCTTCATTGCACCAACCAAACCCTCCGCGAGAGTTCGAATCAACGGATACGCCGGGCCGAGCTCCCAGCGTATCGCCAGCGCCACTGTCCGTTCGGTATCCTGGGCATCGAAACGTTGCAACGCTCGGGTTACGGAATCCCGAATTTCTGCTGCGCTGATTGCTTCGGTTTGTTCGAACTGCGGCGTCACAACCTGCAAATTGCGCAGCGGCAGCAAGTCCGGATGAGAAAGATAAATCGTATTGCCGCTGACCTGAACCGTGTACTGGGAAGCGCCGATCACCGTCGCGCGAATCCGCACATCCGCCGGTCGGAGCGGAATATTGCCGCCGCCTAGCTGGTTCGCCCGCGCCCGGACTTTTTTGCCAAGCTGCACGCCGAGGTCGCCGAGATTGCGTTTCTCATAGCCGTAGACGAATTCGGAAACGCCGCCCGAGAACATCACCGCGTGAATCGTGTCCTTATAGTCGATGTTCGGCGTCAGCAAGAGATCTTGCACCGGCGGCGAAAGCGGGCCGCGCTCCATCACCTCGAAAAGCGAATCGCAGAGTGCTTGCGAGAACTTGTCTTTTTCGGCGTCAGTCATCGTGCCACCCAATTTAAGCCCATCGATGCCGGACATCTTGGCAAACTTGAGCGCTGTATCTTCCAGGCGGTTGATCACACCGTTCTCATCCATCGCCACCAACCGAGCGCCGATCTCAACGGCGCAGGAGTCGATCACCTTACCGCCCTGAACAATAGCGATCTTGCTGGTACCGCCGCCGATGTCGACGTTCATAACCGTGAAATCGCCGCCCTCGTGATAGGTCATATGCACGGCGCCGGAGCCGTAGGCGGCCAAGATCGCTTCTAAATTATGCCCCGCCGTGGCGCAGACGAATTTCCCGGCTTCCGCGGAAAACAACGCGACGATCGCTTCGGCGTTTTTTTTCTTCGTCGCCTCGCCCGTGACGATGATCGCGCCGGTGTCGATATCCTCCGGCGTCAGATTCGCCTTCCGGTAAGCCTCATGAATGAAGTCACCGAGACTGTTAGTATCAATCGTGGTCTTGTCGATGTAAGGGGTCAACAGGATCGGCGACTCATGAATAATTTCCCGGTTGATCACGACAAATCGGCTCGATAGTGCCACACCCTGGCGACGCAGCGTCAGGCGGGAAAAAATTAAGTGCGACGTGGACGAACCGATGTCGATGCCGACGGAATTGAGCGTGATCCGCTCGGACCGCCACATCGGATGGTTTTCATCCATCACCTCTTCGCCGTCTTCATCGAAATCATCTTCATGTCCCTCATGTAGTTCAAGCTTCTCGGTCTGCAAATTATCCATGCTCGCGATCGAATCCTTTCTCTGATTGACTTCTGTGTATCGAAATTGCATAGCACAGCGCGTTCCGTCTTGCTACCGTTCGAAAGCGTGCTTGGCGGGATAGACAAGCGCCCCTAATCGGGGCTAATATGAAACTTGCTTGCCGGGTCATGGGACAAGAAGAATATCAAGAACTGTCATCGTTTTTACGGCGCTTTATCCGCCGCCTGAAACTTCTCCAAGGGGCGGAAGGACTGTGTTTGACGGCGATCTGCACGCTCCTGCTCTTCGCGCTCGGTCCAGGCGTTGTCCAGCTCACGAATTTTTTCCCTTACGCGCCGCTGGTCTATAGCCTCCTCACGGCACTGGTGTTATTGGCAGCGGTCGGCTGGTCGCTGTTTCGTTTCCTACGCCGGCTCTCTCAAGAAAGAGCGGCCCTCTACATCGAGCAGAAACAACCCAAGCTGCGCAATAATTTAATCAATTCGCTGCAACTCTATCCGCAGGTCGTTCGCGCCGAAAACAGCCAAGGCTTTTCTGCCGGAATGGTTCTGGCGCTTTTGCGCGCGACCCGAAAACAGATCGCCAGTTTGCAAGTCGATGAGCTGCTCGACAAGCGGCGCCTAATCACCAGTCTGCGCTTGCTCGGCTTTCTTGTCGTGCCGGTGTCGGCGATGGTGTTGCTTGATCCCGCATGGGTGGGCGGCACGATCAGCATGTTGACCCGCCCGCTCGATCACTTGCCGCCGACGAAGACGACGGTGGAAATCGAGCCCAAGGGGATTCGCGTCGTGCGCGGCGCTCCGGTGGCGATCCAAGCGGCCACTGGGGGCGCGATCCCGGCATCGCTGGATTTGATCACATGGACCGGAACCAATGAACGCGGCGAACCGATCGGCATCGAAAAAATCCCGATGGAAAAGCTCGGCGCGGGAAAATTCTCCGCCAGGGTGACGCATCTGGCAAATACCCTGCGCTATCGCGTTGCGACCGGTCCCTTCTCGTCGCCGACGTACACCGCCGAAGCCGTCGATCCGCCGGAAATCGCCAACGTTCAGTTGATCCTTTATCCGCCGGCCTACAGCGGTCTTGGCTCCGTTGCCGTCCCCGAGGGCAGCATCGAAGGGCTCAAAGGATCGACTCTCCGTCTCGATGCCGTGACCACCAAAGATGTCGTCAAAGCTGAGATCGTCATGGACGACGGTAAAAAGATTCCGCTCAAAATCGACGGGCGCAAGCTGCAGGCGAACCTAGTGCTGTTTCAAGCGCAATCCTATCGCATCTTAGTCGAAGACACGCACGGTTTTCGCAACACGCCGATCAGCTACGAGCTGCGCGTCAAACCGG
>VBKX01000284.1:0-13839 GCA_005879435.1 Deltaproteobacteria bacterium | reverse complement strand
ACCGGACGGCTTCCCCACCGTTGACCTACTCCGTCCGACGGAGGACTTGGAAATCAACGGCGACGAGACGTTATCGCTGGAATACAGCGCGCGCGATGATTTTGGCATCAGCGAAATCGCGTTGATCACGAAAATCGGCGATCGCGAGGAAAAAATTTCGCTCCAAAAAGAGGAGGCAAAGCGTCTCATCGTGCGCGATCAGTACACTTGGGATCTCGGCAAACTCGGCTTGCGCGATGGTGAGGAAGCGGTCTTTTTCCTGCAGGTTTTTGACAACGACACGATCTCGGGTCCGAAAATCGGCACTTCCCGCTCGATTCGATTGAAGCTAAAGAATTTGAAAGGCGAGCACCAACAAGTCGCCGACATGATCCGCGATTTGAATCAGCGCATGGTTGATCTATTGGCCGACCATCTCGAAACGCCGCCTCCGGGTGAAAAGCCTGCTGCGCCGACGCAAGAGTCAGACAAGAAGTTCGAGCAGAATCTCGCCGACGCGCTGAAGCGCACCGAAGAAGTGATGCGCCAAACGGAGAAAGATCGTATGTCCGATTTCGCCACCTGGACCGATCTCGAGGCGCTGAAACGCAATCTTGAATTCACCAAGAACGAGCTCCTGCAAAAACAACAGCAGGCGTCCGGCACGGACGAAAGGCTCAAGGCGCGCGACGATATCTCCTCGGAGCTGGAGCGTATGTCGCTCTTGTCCGAAGATATCGGCAAACGCCTGAAAGCTCAGGAACTGGCGTCGACCGCGCAGGACTTGGCGCGCAACCAGGAACGGCTGATGGATTCCTTGGAGAAGCTCCAGAGCGGCGACAAAAATCTCGATGCCATCATGAAGCAGATTTCTGACCTGGCGAAAACCTTGGCGAGCCTCCAGCAAGCCGTCTCGCAGCTCGCGCAGCAGATGCCGGACGACTTCATGAATGCCGAAACCATGCAGGGTCTGGGCTTTAACGACATGTTTCGCGCCCTGGAAGAGATTCGCAAAAAACTAATGGAGGGCGATGTCGAAGGCGCGCGCCAGCTGGCGCGGGAGTTGTTTAACCAGATGGCACAGATGGTTGCCGCCATGCAAAACGCCCAACGCTCCGCGATGGCTTCGGGTATGGGACGCATGCAAGGAGAGATGCAGCGCCAGAGTAACGAGCTTCAGGAAATCGCCCGCGAGCAACAAGAGATCCTCGGCAAAACCGAAGGGATCAACAACTCGGCGCTCACCCAGCGCGATGCGGCGCTCAAGAGCAAACTCGATCGTTTCCTCGAAAAGGCGGTCGCCGAGCTGGGCCAATTGACCGAGATCTTCCCCGACCGTGAAGGCCCCGACGATCCGAACCTACTGACCAATATGGACGACGCGACGATGAACTCGTTGCTCAAAAACCTCATCGCCAAGCTCAGCAATAAGGATTTTCCCGGCTACGGCGAAGGGGACGGTTGGACGCGAAAAGAACTGGCAAAAAAACGCACACCCGCGCAGGAACGCCGTGCGCAGCGCGCCGAGAAAAGTCTCGATGACATAAAATCGGATCTCGAAGCCCTGCTCAACGAGCCGGCGCGCGCTCTCTCCGATTCTGACAAGCGCGAATTGCGCGACCTCGCGCACCGGCAAGACGTCCTGAAAGAGCGCACGGGTGAGCTGCACGAGAAGTTGGAATCGCTATTTCAGCTCTTTCCGCAGCTGGACCCCAAAATCGTGCAAAATATCGGTGAAGCCGGGAAGTCCATGGGCAGCGCGCAAAATCGTTTGGGCCAGCTCGATTCCCGCGGCGCCGTGCCGCCGGAGCAATCGGCGCTCGATCGTCTGTCGCAGTCGCAGCAACAGATGCAATCTTCGATGCAACAGATGGCTCAGCGCGGCCAGCTTGGCAATATGCCGGTGACCCGCTTGTTCCGCCAGGGCCGTTTTCTCCCCTATGGCCAAATGACGCCGCTGCCGGGTATGCCGCAGTTTCCCCAGTTCGATATCGAAAACGGCTTCACCGGTCTGGACACCGAGAAATTCCACCTCCCCGGTAAAGACGAGTATAAGGCGCCGCGAAATTTCCGCGAAGAAATTCTCGAGTCGCTCAAGCAAGGCGTGCCGCCGCAGATGAAAGACCAGATCGAGCGCTATTTCAAAAATCTCTCCGAGTGATTCCGATTTGAAGTACCGAGTTTCTCTGTTTTCCGTTTTGGTGTTTTTTTTCCTGCTGGCAAGGCAAACGCCCGCCGCCGAGGCCGATCCGAAATTCAAGGCCGGCGAAGAGCTGTTGGACGCAGGGCGTTTGACCCAAGCGGAAGAGTTCGCCGCGAAGGCGCTCAAAGAAGAGCCCAAATCAGCCGCCGCGCTTGAATTCGATGCCCGGGTAAAATTCTACCAGGGTCGTTATACCGACGCGTTGACCGTTCTTGACCGTGCCCTGGCCATCGATNNNNCTGCTGACCCAGCTCAGCGTCGACGTTCACAAATCGCTCAAGCGCCACGAAAGCGCTCATTTCGTCTTGTTCGCCGACGATAAGCGCGACGGCATTCTGGTGCCTCTCGCGCTCGAAACTTTGGAAAAAAGCTATGAAACGACCGGCTCCGCGCTCGGCTTCTATCCCAAAGAAAAAGTACGCATCGAGATCGCTCCGGACGCGACGAGCTTTAATGCGATCTCGACTCTGTCGCTGCGCGACATCGAGGAAACCGGCGCCGTTGGCATCTGCAAGTTCAACAAACTGATGATCATTTCACCGCGGGCGCTGAGCTTCGGCTATCGTTGGCTCGATTCCCTCAGCCACGAGTATCAGCACTATGCCATTGTCAGTCTAAGCAACAATCAGGCTCCCATTTGGCTGCACGAAGGCATGGCGCGCTTTTATGAAACCCGCTGGCGCAAGCCGGCACCGTCCAAAGACGCCGCCGAGGATTATCTGACGCCGGCCAATCAGACGCTCCTGGTACAAGCCCTGGAAAAGAATCAATTCGTCGGTTTCAAGAAAATGGAGCCCTCTTTAATCTATTTGGAGACTCCCGAGCAAGTCCAGCTGGCCTATGCCGAGGCCGCGTCGGCGATCGACTTCATCAACCAGAGCAAGGGCTCGGCCGGCGTGCGCGAACTCCTGGCAACCTTAAATGACAAGCCCACTCCCGAAGCCATTGAGAAAGTCTACGGCATGTCTTTCGACGCGTTTGAAGCGAAATGGAAAACGTTTCTCAAAGCCAAGGGGCTCAAGGAAATCGAAGGCAGTCGCGTGCGCAAATTGAAGGTCAAGAAAGACCAGCGCGAAGATGAGGAAGTGGTGGAATTGCGCGAAATCCAGTCGGCGGTGGCGCGCAACCGCACCCATCTCGCCGATCAATTGCTCGGCAAAGGCCGCACCGCCGCGGCGGCCAGTGAATATCAGCGCGCCTTGCAGGCAAGCCCGCACTCGCCGATCATCTTGAACAAACTCGGCCGCGTTATGATCGAAACAAATCGCCCCGATGCGGCGCTCCCGCTATTCCAGCAAGCTCTCGACGTCGATCCGGACAACGTCAACACCTACGTCCAATTGGGCCGAGCCCGGCTTGCGACCAAGAACTTTAAGGAAGCGCGCAGCGCGCTTGAGGAAGCCATTCAGATCAACCCGTTCAATCCCCTCATCTACCGTTTGCTCGGCGATGCCTACACCGCTCTCGGGGAGCAGGAGAAAGCCCGGTTCGCCAAAGCGACGCTCGATAAGCTCATGACCGGCAATAACTAATCGATTGAGAAGGAAGACCATGGAAGCAACGGAGATGGAGCAACACGAGATCGCGGAGATCGAAGATTTCGCCGTCAAGCGCGACAGCATGTTAGGCGAGATCCGCAAGGTCATCGTCGGCCAGGACCAGGTCATCGAAGAAGTTCTGATTGCCCTGTTCGCGAGAGGACACTGTCTGCTCGTCGGCGTGCCGGGATTGGCGAAGACTTTGTTGATCAGCACGCTCGCCGAGATTTTGGATCTCGACTTCAATCGCGTCCAGTTCACGCCCGACCTGATGCCCTCCGACATCACCGGGACCGATATTTTACAGGAAGACGCCGCCACCGGCCGACGCGCCTTTCAGTTTCTCAAAGGGCCGATTTTCACGAACATCTTACTCGCGGACGAAATCAATCGGACGCCGCCCAAGACGCAAGCTGCGCTTTTACAATCGATGCAGGAGTACAAGGTCACGGCCGGCGGCACCACGTTTCCACTCGACCTGCCGTTTTTCGTTCTGGCGACGCAGAATCCCATCGAGCAGGAAGGCACCTACCCGCTTCCCGAAGCGCAGCTGGACCGGTTCATGGTGAATGTGGAGATTCGTTATCCAAACTTTGAAGACGAAGTGCAGATCGTCATGCAGACGACCTCGACCGGCAAGCCGGCGCCGCGGAAAATAATGGATGGCCCGGCAATCCTGCATTACCAAGAGCTCGTGCGCAAGGTGCCGGTGTCGCCATTTGTCGTTTCCTACGCCGTCGCGCTGGCGCAGCGTTCGCGCCCGCAGAACCCCGATGCTTTGCAGTACGTTAAAGACTACGTCGAATGGGGCGCCGGTCCGCGCGCCTCGCAATATTTGATCCTCGGCGCCAAGGCGCGCACGATCTTGCAGGGCCGCTACGCCGTATCGATCGAAGATATTCAGGCGCTGGCTCCTTCCGTGCTGCGCCATCGCATTGTGCCCAACTTCAAGGCTCAAGGCGAAGGGCTCGCCTCCGTCGATATTATCAATCGCCTCTTGAGCGACGTAAAACCCTCCGCGGACGGTAGAGCGGGTCGGTAAAGCCGCCATTTTCACATTGCAAATTCCAGATTCCAAATTCCATATGAGATCTGGAATCTGTAAGCTTGCGATGCATTTTAGCTCGGACTTCGTCTACGGGATTGAAGTGCGCGGCAACGCTGAGTTCCGCCTTCGAACCCAGCAAGCCCTCGCCTTACTTTTTCCCCTCGAACAATTTCAAATCATCCGCGCCAATCTTTCGATCATCCGTCAGGGCCGGCGCAGCGGCATGAAAGCGTGGGCGGCGAAACCCACTTTTCTCGTCGGCAAACCGACATGGAGCCATTCCCCGGCGTGGTATGCCGGCGCCATCGCCCACGACGCCTATCACTCCGAGCTCTATTCGAGCGCCAAGCAGCGCGGCGCGGACAAGGAGCCGCAAGCTGACTGTTGGACGGGCACCGAGGCGGAAAAAAAATGTCTGGCCTTTCAACACCAGGTGCTTTTGGCGCTCAGCGCCGATGCGACGATCGTCAACTACGTCGATCGCTGCGCGCGAAATCCAACTTATCAAGGGCACAACAAGGGGTGGCGCAGTTGGCTAGATTATCTGAAACGCCGGTGGTAGAAATTTGGCAGACTGGTGACTAAGAAACACTCGAGGGATGAGCATAGAGGATCGCAATTGTCGATTTCCGATTCGCGGTCCTCGACGATAGAATAAAGCCATGCCCAACGGCGACAAAAACTATTTCGATCCCAAAGTTCTTGCCGGGATCTCGAATCTCGCTCTGCGCGCCCGCTGGGTCGTCGAAGGTCTGATGTCCGGCATCCACCGCAGCCGCGCTAAAGGCTTCAGCGTCGAGTTCGAAGAGCACCGCGAATACTCGCCCGGCGATGAAATTCGCCGCATCGATTGGAAGGCTCTCGGCAAATTCGACCGCTATTTCATCAAAGAATACGAAGACGAAACCAACTTGCGCGCTTACCTGCTCATGGACGCCAGCGCGTCGATGAATTATGCCTCGGATGGCATTACGAAGTTCGATTACGGCTGTACGCTCACGGCGTCGCTGGCCTATCTTATCCTTAAACAGCAAGATGCCGCGGGTCTTGTCACCTTCTCTGACCACATAGAGTCCTTCATTCCGCCGCGCGCCAAGCGCGACTATCTGACGCAAATTCTCGGCGCTCTGGAAAAGCGCGGAGCCGCCGGCGAAACCAACGTTGGAAAGATCCTCGAAGATATCGCCGGCCAGGTGAAGCGGCGCGGCCTGATCGTTTTGGTTTCCGATTTGCTCGATGAGCCCGAGTCGATCCTCAATGGCTTGCGCCAGTTTCGTTTCAGGGGCAACGACGTCATCGTCTTTCACTTGTTCGACCAGGCCGAGCTCGAGTTGCCCTTCGATGGCAATATCTTGTTCGAAGATCTCGAAGCGGCGAACCTGCAGGTGATCGCCGATCCGCGCGCCATCCGAACGACCTATAAACAAGTCGTGCAGGAATTTATCAACGACATGCGCAAACAGTGCCGTGATAACACGATCGATTATCAAGTCATCTCCACGGCGACGCCGCTGGACCAGGCCTTGGCCAGTTACCTGAGCTGGAGGGGCTAAGGCGCCGATGTCGGTTTTTTTTCTCTACCCGGTATTCTTGTTAGGCCTCCTGGCCGCTTCACTACCGGTCCTGATACATCTGCTGAACCGGCGCAAGCTGAAACGAATTCGATTTCCCGCGGTGCGCTTCATCTTGCTCTCGCAAAAACGCATCTCGCGCAGTTACCGCTTGCGCCATTGGATCTTGCTGGCGCTGCGAACTTTAGCGGTGGTGTTTCTCGCGCTTTTGCTCGCCAATCCGATTTTCCAGACCGGTGCCGGGCTGTTCGCCGGCGGCGGTCCCGTCTCGCTGGTCGTGCTGCTCGACAATTCGCTGAGCATGACCTGGAGCGGTGACGGCAACGGTTTCAAGCAAGCCAAGGACGCCGCGCGGTTGTTAATTTCAGCGCTGAACGACGATGATCGCGCCGCGATCGTTCCGACCAATATCACCGGCAAGGAGCCCTTTCGCCTGAAAGCCCAGAAAGACGTCTTGCTCAGAGAATTGGACGCCATCGAAATCGCCGACGGCACGGTTAATCTGGAGGCGGCGCTTGGCAAGGCTTACGAATTATTGAATGTACCGGCGGGACAAAAGGAAATCCGCTTCATTACCGATATGGGTCTCACCGGGTGGGACCAGTTTTCCCTCGCCGGGCTGAAACAAGTCGACCCATCGATTCCGCTTAAATTGATCCACGTCGGCCGCAAACAAACGCCGCCCAACGGCAGCATCAAAGAAATCCGCCTGGGCAGTCCGGGCATCGGCGCCAATCTGCCGCTACAGATCGACGTCACCGTGGCAAACTTCGGCGAGAGCGAGCTCAAGGACGTGCTCGCCCAGCTCAGCATCGACGGACAAAACAAAGAACAAAAACTCATTTCCGTGCCGGGGAAGTCGGAATCTTCCCTGAGATTTCAAACCCGGCTGAGTCAGCCGGGCGCGCACGCGGGCCAGGTCACGCTCAAAAAAGCCGGCCTCGCGGGCAACCCGACGACGAATTTCACTCTCGACGCGCAAGAGAAGCTGAAGGTTCTCGTCGTCGACGGCGATCCGCAAACGTCAGTGGTCCAAAGCGAGACTTTTTTTCTGAGCCGCGCACTCAATCCCTCCGGCGAACGCGATGCGTCGATCTTCCTGCCGACGGTGATACTCACCGATGGACTGAACACGGCGACTCTGGACGGCTACCAAGTGTTGATTCTCTGCAACGTGGCGGCGCTGCCGGAGAGCTTCACGGCGAAACTGCAAAGTTTTTTGCGCCAAGGCGGCGGCGTGTTGATTTTTGCCGGAGACAAGTTTCAAGCAGACAGCTACAATCAGAAAATCGCTCGAGATCTTCCCGGCCAGCTCGGTGAAAAAAAACTCGGCCCGGAAGCCAACGCTGATAAAATCGGCAAATTCGCCGCCAAGCATCCGGCGCTGCAGTTCCTTGCCGATCCGATCCTCGAAGAATCCATAAAATCGGCGCGCGTTTGGGGCTACTTTCGCACCACTGCCGGCGGTCAGGCGCCGTTGATCACGCTGGCGAACGGCGACGCTTTGTTGCTTGAACAGAACGTCGGCGCGGGACGAATCCTCATGATGACCTCCTCCGCTGATCGCGACTGGACCGATCTGCCCTTGAAGACCGTCTATCTGCCTCTGATCCAATCGCTTGCGCAATATCTGGCCGGCGGGAATCGCGGCGCGCTGGATGGCGGTATCGCGGTCGGCGCCGCCAAGGAAATTGCCCTGCCGCCGACTCTCGTCGGCAAGAACTTGCGCGTCACCAAGCCGGATAAGCAAACCGCCGAGGTTGCCATCACCGCCGAGAAAAACCGCGCCGTCGCCAGTATCGAGGAAAACGACCGGGCCGGCATTTACCGCGTATCTCTGCCGGTCGGCGGCGAGAAGAACGCCGGCGCGCCGCAAATGTACGCGGTCAATCCGCCGCTGCTCGAATCGCGCTTGGATGAAATCAGCGCGCGCGAGTTGCAGGCCAAGCTCAGTCCGATCCGCGCCGAAGTCATTCCCGTCGATGCGCTCAAAGAAGGCGGCAAGCGCACCGACCTCGCCCTTCCCTTGCTGGCGTTGCTCATTGTAACCCTGCTGATAGAAGGTTGGTTGGGACAGCGCTTTTGATTGATTAAAAATTAAAAAATGACGATGGAGTCTTTCTTTTTTAACTCTTGATTTTTAACTTTGAATTTTTATGAATCGCCGCCAATTCATCCGATTATTTTCACAAGGTCTTTTGGGCGCGGGCCTAATGCCGGCCCTGATCGAGGCCGCCGAGCCGGACGACAAACGACGCCTGCAGTTCGTCTTTGCGCAGATCAAGTATCGCGGCGGTGATTGGAATCCCCATCCGTTATCGGTGACGCCGTTGATGGAGGAGTTGATGGCGCGCACCAGCGTTGAAGCCGCCAGCGCCCGGCGCGAAGTGACCCTCGGCGATGGCGATTTGTTCAACTATCCGTTTCTCTATTTGGCCGGGCGATACGAATTCGATCCGTTCAGTCAGGAGGAAATAGAAACGCTGCGCCGCTTTCTTACCTACGGCGGCTTCTTGTTGATCGACGATGCGCTCGGCCAGCAGGGTTACGGCTTTGATAAGGCGGTGCGCCGCGAGATGCAGCGGATATTTCCCGGGAATGACTTCAAGCGGTTGCCGTCAGGGCATGCCGCGCTGCGAAGCTATTATCTTTTGCGCCGCATCGGTGGCGTGCGGATTGCCAGTCCCAATCTCGAAGGGATCAACGTCGGCCCTTCGACGCCGGTGATCTACTGCCAGAATGATCTGGGCGGCGCCTGGGAGCGGGACCAGGTCGGCAAGTGGACCAACGCGTGCACTCCCGGCGGCGAAGCGCAGCGTAAAGACGCGTTTCATCTCGGTATCAATATCATCCTCTACGCCATGACTGAGAACTACAAAGACGACTTGATCCACGTCCCGTTCATTCGCAAGCGGCTCACCAGGTAAACGATGAACGATTTCTATTTGATCGGCGCTCTACCCTGGTGGTTGGTCGCGCTCGTCGGTATCGGCGCGACGGCCCTGCTGGTGCAGCAGTTTATTAATTTGCGCCAGCGCCTGGCGCTCGGGCAGACCGTCTTCCTTACGTTTCTCCGCGCTTGCGTGTACGCCGGACTGGTTTTCTTCTTGCTCGGACCGGCATTAATCGACAAGCGCGTGACTAAATTGCGCCGGCCCCTCACGCTGCTCATCGACACCTCGCAGAGCATGGGCTTTCCGGCGAGCGCCAAGACTGCCCCCGGCGACAAGACGGCGAAGAGCCGGCTCGACTTAGTTCGCGATAAACTCGAAGCGGGCCAGGCGCCACTGATCCAAAAGCTCAATCGCGATTACGATCTTCGCGTGATTCGCTTCGGCACCAGTTTGGAACCGGTCGCGCCGGGCAGTCTGGCGCGTCTGCGGCCGCAAGACCCCGGCACTCGACTCCTGGAATTACTGCAGCGCGCCACTCGCGACCCCGCCGCGCGCTCCGGCGTCATCGTTTTTAGCGACGGCATCACCAACGGCGAAATGCAGTCTCTCGACGGCGCGGGCGCCCTCGCGGCGCCGGTATTCACGGTCGGTGTCGGCGACACGGAAGGGTTTACCGACGTGCGCATCGCCAAGTTCGGCGCGCCGGAGTTCGCTTTCCGCGGCCGTGAATTCAAGATCGATCTGACCGTCCAGGCTTTCGGCATGAAGGGCAGATCCGTGCCGCTGTTTTTCAACCGCGGCAAAAATCTTATCACGACTCGTACCATCGCCATCGACGCCGACCCGTTCGAACAAAAAGTAACGCTGAGCTTCACGCCGAAGGAGTTGGGCACCCACGCTTTTTCCGTGAGCATCCCGGCGCAGCCCAACGAGCAAATTACCCAGAACAACCGAAAGGAATTTAAAGTCGACGTGAGGCGCGATAAGATCCGCGTCCTAACTCTGTCCGGATCGCCGGCGTGGAACTACCGTTTCCTGCGCATGGCGATGAAGCAAGACCCGCTGATCGAGCTCGTGTCCTTCGTCTTTTTGCGTACGCCCACCGATACGGTGGACGTGCCGGAAAATCAGTTGAGTCTGATCCCTTTCCCGATTGACGATATTTTTCTCGAAGAATTGAAGAACTTCGACGTGATCGTCCTCGATGATTTTTCACATCGGGCTTATTTCAATCCGGTTTATCTGGAACGGGTCCGGGATTATGTGCGCGACGGCGGCGGCCTCGCCATGCTCGGCGGCTCACGCGCGTTCGACAGCGGCGGCTATGGTGACAGCGCGCTGCGCGAGGTACTGCCCGTCGAGCTCGACGGCAAGGGAAATTATCAAGCCCGCGGCAACGTGCATGCGGCGTTGACGGCGGCCGGCAAGGCGCATCCGATCACGCGCCTATTGCCCGACCCGAAATCCAACGAAGAAACTTGGAGCAAACTGCCTGAGCTGACGGGCTTGAATCAAGTGCGCGGCGTGCGCGGCGAGACTCTGCTCACCGCCGCGGGTGACGGCACGCAGAGCAACGCTCCGCTGCTGGCCGTCGGCCGCTTCGGCAAAGGAAGAACCTTGGCACTGATGACCGACGACGCCTGGCGCTGGAACTTCATCGCCGTCGGCAAAAAAGAAACCCCGCAAAATCATTTGAAGCTGATTCGCCAAGCCGTACGTTGGCTCGCGCAAGAGCCGGCGTTCGAACAGGTTCAATTGTATCCGATCCCCACGCCACAACCGGCGGAGAAAGTAACGATCAAACTGAAAGTGTTGAACGACGACTATACGCCGACGCGCCAGGCGTCGATTCAGCTTCGCGTGTTTAGTCCCGAAGGCGAGCCGACCCTCGTGTCCACGGGTCCCGACGGTGAAGAGGGCGAATACAGCGGCGATTTCACCCCGACTAAAGAGGGCACGTATCGGGTCGAGGCCGAGGCCAGCGCTGGAGGAAAAACACTGGGCAAAGATAAAACCAGCTTTACTGCGGCATTCTCCTACGGTGAGACCGACGATGGCCTGCCGCGTCCCGATTTACTGAAAAAGATCGCCGAAGCGAGCAAGGGCGAGTACCTCTCGATCAACGATTGGAACGAAAAGAGCTTCGAGAAAATCGCCGCGAGACTTGAAGCCATCGCGCCATCCGAGATCGTCGAGCAGCGCCAGACCCGGCTATGGAGCAACCTTTGGCCGTTCGGCGTGATCCTCGCACTGCTCAGCGTCGAGTGGTGGATGAGAAGAAAATGGGGACTGATATGACTGTAGGGGCAGACCTATGTGTCTGCCCTCCGGACGAGCAATCACGCAGGATTGCCCCTACAAACCGTAATCCGGACTCCAAACCGCGCGCGTACTTCAAGGAATGAAGACGAAGCCGAGACTAACATCGTTAGCCCTGCTGATTCTACTTTCGGCGATTGCCGCGCGCGTCTTCGCCTTTTGTCACGAACTCGATGTAGTTCAACAAGGTCGCGTTTACCGTGCGGCCGCCAACGCAGCCGCGCCGGTAACGGTGGAATGGATGGGTCATTCGACCTTTCAGATCACGTCTTCGAAAAACACGCGCATCCTTACCGACCCGCACGGCGCCTTCGATCTGCCGCATCCGACTTTGCCGCAGCACATCGTGACCACCAGCCACCAGCATGGCCCGCACAACAGTGTCCATATGGCGCCGGGCACGCCGGTGATCCTACATGGGCTCACTCCGTCGGGAGACACCTGGCAGAAAATTTCGACCACGATTCGCGACGTGTCGGTCTACGTCGTTCCCGCATATCACGACAAAAGCCAAGGCATGCAGCGCGGCAAGAACGCCATCTTCGTCTTTCGCGTCGATGACATCTGTATCGCTCACCTGGGCGATCTCGGCCATATTCCGACCCCCGATCAGCTCAAGCTGATGGGCAGGATCGATATCTTGCTCGTCCCTATCGCCGGTGGCTCTTACACGGTCACGGCCAGCGAAGCGCGCGAGGTCACGAAGCTGGTGAATCCCAAGATCGCGATTCCCATGCACTTTTGGTGGGAGCAAGCGGTGCAGGAATACGCTGATGGTATGGCAAAAGTGAAAACGTTGAACACGCCGGTCTTAAAAATTTCCAAGCCGGAATTGCCGACCGCCACCGAGGTCGTGATCCTACCGTGGCGACAACGGTAGCAGCAATATATTTGTAATGCTCTGATTCATAGCGCGTGCATCTAATTGAGATCCGCGCGTTGGCAGGTTCGATCAATTCGAAGACGTTGATCTTATCGTCGTCGACTCAGGGTAGGCTTGTGAAACAGCCACTCCGGGTCCGTGGCTACGAATGAGCGGATGGTTATCTTAAATGGCCTTGCGGTTACGGAGGTCCAATGATTCGTCGGCGTCGCTGCGGTTCGGGGTTAAAATACTCGCGGATTCACCCGTAATCAGTCGCGCCGCCCGGTTGCGGCTGAAATAATACCAGCCCCACTGCACCAGGACCAGGACCTTGTTTTCGAATTCGACTAAGTACATGAGATGCACAAACAGCCACATCAGCCAGGCGAAGAATCCGGCAAAGTGAAATCTACCCATGTCGGCAACTGCTGCGGCTCGGCCGATCATCGCCATGCTGCCGCGATCGCGGTAGATGAACGGCGTGACCTTTCTCTGCTCGATTTTGTTCTGAAGAATTCGCGCCACGTATTGACCTTGCTGCATTGCGACCGGCGCCACACCGGGAAGAGGCTTCCCGTCTTGATGAGAATAGTTGGCGAGATCTCCGATGACAAAGACCTCCGGGTAACCGGGGATGCTAAGATCGCGTTCGACGATCATCCTGCCTACGCGGTCTACGCTAGCACCGGTCGCTTTGGCGAGCACCTGGCCAAGAAACGAAGCCTGCACACCGGCGGCCCAAATTACTGTCCGACATGGGATGCGCTGGAAGTTCTCGCCACGTTTGACCGTAACGGATTCCCGATGAAGTTCAGTCACAAAGGCTCTAACTTCGACTTTCACTCCCAATTCGCTCAGAAAGATTGCCGCCTTGCTCGAAAGCTGAGTCGGATACGTAGGAAGAATCCGATCGCCCCCCTCGATCAATAGAATTCTCGCTTCGGATGGGTCGATGCTGCGGAAATCATGCGTGAGAGTATCGTTCGCGATCTCCCCCAGAGCGCCGGCGAGCTCGACGCCGGTGGGTCCGCCGCCGACCACAACAAAGGTCAACAAGGCTTTGAGTTTTTCCGGATCGTTTTCTCTTTCCGCAGCCTCGAACGCGATAAAAATACGCCGCCTGATTTCGGTGGCGTCTTCGACGGTCTTAAGACCGGGGGCGATCTTTTCCCAATCGTCGTGGCCAAAATAGTGATGACGCGAGCCGGTGGCGACAATCAGGATATCGTACTCCACGAAGCCATCACTGAGTGATACGCGGTGTTTTTTAACATCGATATCGATCACTTCCGCCAATAGGACCCGGGCATTCCGCTGTCGTTTAAGCGTTGCCCGTAACGTTGACGCGATGTTGGCCGGCGAGAGCCATCCGGTCGCGACCTGATAAAGAAGCGGCTGAAAGAGATGGAAATTACGCCGGTC
>VBKX01000283.1:2023-4456 GCA_005879435.1 Deltaproteobacteria bacterium | reverse complement strand
GAATATCGGCGCAAACGCGGCATGCACGAAAAAATCCGCCGGCGTCCAGGCGTAACTGGCAAAATAGGGTGAAGCACATGGCGGGCAGAGCCACATCAGCGGTCCGGCCAAATAAAAGGAGTTGTGTACACCGCCGAACATGAATCGTTCGCCAAACAAGGCGATGGCGCCACCCAGCGCGAAAGTACTAGAGATCACCCAAACGCGATCGAGACGTTGGTTATGGAATCGAAAAAACATCGCGCCGATAAAAAACAAATATGTAAAGTAAAGCATTAGGATCAAGTGAAACGGCTCGAATGCAGTGGGATGAAAAACCGAATGCAGCCCAAAATTCTTGAATATTTCAATTTGTTGCGGACGGTCCCAGCGAAAGAAAAGTGCTTTAGACCCGAAATCGAGCAACAGGACCCCAAGCAAAAGCCGAACGTAAAGTTTCGTTTCCTCGGGCATGGGCTTGCGCCATCTGCCTCTTACATGAAAACCGGCATGCTTGGTGATCAGTAGCCAGCAGGCGATCAACACGCCAGTCCAGATCAGCGCGTCGTGAGTTGCTTGCGCCGCGGACTCGGCACTATTGAACGCGACGCCAAGCCACAAAGGGGCGACGAGCGCCAGAACCAAGCCGAGAGAATAATAGCGATTAAGACTCGAAATCATGCCCTAAGTTAGTGAGCCATTTCCTGATTCCTATTGTCGTAGCGGTCCGATGCCGCCTGAAATTTCCTAAGTAGGTCATGTTTTCGCATTAGAGCGAACCTCCGACCCGGCCGAGGATGTTATAACTCGAATTCATACAGGCGTTTCTTTCTCCATTTCCACGCCGGCTCCATCGACCGCGGCTTGGGTGTGATGCCTGCACCGATCCCGCGTAGGCTGCTAACATAATCAGGTCGGACCGGCCTCCAGCGATTGCAGAACCTCCGTGGTAATTTCTTTGAGGGATGAGCAGATTTTCGTAGCCTTGGAGAAGTCGTGGTGACGGGTATAGTCGTTCGGGACGGCGATGCAGCGCATGCCGGCAAGAGATGCCGCCATGATGCCTTTTTCCGCGTCTTCCAGTACCAAGCAATCGGCCGGCTTGACTCCGAGCTCATGCGCCGCTTTCAGAAATATATCCGGTGCCGGCTTTACCCGCGGTACGTCGAGACCGCTGACGATGACCTCAAAAAAGTGCGCGATTTGAAGGCCGGCCAACACGCCATCGATGGCGTCACGGTAAGAGGAAGATGCCAGGGCAATTTTGGTCTTGCGGTGTAATCTGTCGAGCAGCTCCAACGCGCCGTCCATCGGCCGCAATGAAGAAACCAATAAATCCAGATAGTGCTCGGATTTGCGCGAACGAAGCGCGTGGGGATCCAAGTCGAGTTTTTGCATGGTAACCCAGTCGACGATTCCCTTGCCGAAGCGCACCCAATGCTCGCAATAGTCGATTTCGTCGAGTGCGACGCCGCGTTCCAGAAACGCCATCTGATAGGCGCGGCAATGCAGCCGTTCGGTGTCCGCCAGCAGGCCATCCAAATCAAAGATTACAGCCCTGATCAGCTTCGACATTTTTCGCTCTCGCTCGCCCTCTGCCAATATTACTGCTGTTTTGCTCGGTTTTCACGCACCAATATGGAAAGTCGAGGGCTAAGAAAAAGATCAAAAAAAGGCCCGTACTCTTTCGAGCCGGGCCTTTCAGCTTCGCTGCGCGGATCAAGTAATTACGAAGGTTGGCCTTGCGGAGTGCGGAAGTGACCCTGACGCGAGCGCACGAGCGTCTTCAGTTGGTCTTGTTGCTGTGTGGATAGCACCGAGCGGCCGTTTTCGAGCGCTTCGATGCGTAAGTAGCGCAGATCGGATCGATACTTTTCGGCTTCCTGAATTTTGCTTTTAATCTGGATCAAGTTGGCTGGTGTCTGTTGCATTAGCGTGATGATTTCTTTCTCGATGCTCTGCACTTGTTCGTGGAGCGGAGTAACTTGGCTTTGGTAGTGGCTTTTGATCTTTTCCAAGTTCGCCACCTGGTCATTCGTCAAGCTGAGGTCGGTTTTGTGGTTAAGGGCGATGGTGATCAGGGGCGCTCCTCCCATAAATGGGCCCATCATGCGATCGCCGCGGGCGAACGGCCTTTTCGCTGGCGCAGCTCCCTCTTGTCCCGCAACGTTCGAGGTATTGACTAAAGCGCCGCCCGCTAGGACCGTAAACACGCTGCCCAGGATTAGTTTTTGAACCTTATTCATAGGTACCCCTCCTAAAGGGTGTTAGATTTTAGCCTATTAGACGAGGATCGCCGTGAAAAGTTTACAAAACGCTATCTGCAAGGCGAATTGACGGCTAAAACGATCAAATTCAGAGAAATTCAGGTTGACCGAAGGTGATCTCTGGAAAAGGGGCAGCAGTTACTCGGTAGTCGGCTTGCGCCGCGGCGAATTTCCGCTGGTCTTTCTG
>VBKX01000283.1:0-2018 GCA_005879435.1 Deltaproteobacteria bacterium | reverse complement strand
ATGAGTTACCTGATAATGCTCTCTATCTGATAATAGTCGATCTGTTCTATTCCCTTGACCGAGAAGTTGTAAATCATTTCATGGCGTCGGGTAAGCCATCAGAATCGGCGTGTGCGTTGCGAAGTAACTGTCCGGCGGACGCGGAGCGCTCTTTCACAGCGTCATGAAACGTCTTAGTTAGAAATGGGAAGGGCGTGTCTCAAAGAAAAATTGCGCGATCCATCTTCGGCGTCGAGCCGCCAGGCGAGGCGATTGCTTCAATAAACTTGACTTTCCGAACCGTTTTTCACCGACGCTAAACGTCAGCTTCAAGTGAAGTCCCAATGTCCGTGAGTGGCGAATGGCGGGAAGGCAGAATGGATAGGGCATTGTTCCACTGCGCGCCACGAAAGACGTCAACGGTCTTTGAAATTTCGTTCATACAGGATTGACTTGCATTGATATTGGCTGCTCCATTAGACTCGTTCGCGAGAACGTGGAGTCGAAGGAGAAAAGGATGGAAATCGAAAACAGGCTCAAAGAATTGGGATACGAGCTGCCCAATCTTCCTGTCCCGGCGGCGAACTATATAGGCTACGTCAAAGTGGGTGATCTGCTTTTTATCGGCGGCAACATCGGTCGCATTAACGGTGCACTCAAATATCGTGGCAAAGTGGGCGATGCGGTGACGCTCGAACAAGCCTACGAGGCCGCGCGGAACGCATCGTTAAAGTCTTGGGTTACGTCAACGTCGCCCCGGGATTTACAAATATGCCAAAGGTGGTGAACGGCGAGTCGGATCTATTCGTCGACCTTTGGGGCGAGCGCGGCCAACACACGCGCGCAGCGGTGGGCGTGGCATCGCTGAGCCAGGACTCACCGGTGGAAACCGAAGTGACCGTGCAGGTGAAAAAGTAGTTACCTGGGTCGCCAGGTTTGGCGGAGGCGCGGAGTAACGGGAGTTCTTGCTTCGCGCTATTCTGCTGCGAGAGTCTGTCGACGGATCATTTTTTGCCCGGGATGTTGTCGTATGCGCGGAACCAGGGCCAATTAATAAGAGATACGCGCTCGCTTGATCATATCCTGAGTGATCCAGCCTTGTTTGGCGAAAAACTCAGAAAGATAGCGAACCGCTTGATCCGCGCTTGCGGCGGCCATATGAACGACATCGGAGCTATTGCCATTAACTCCCGCCGCGACCACGCCGCCGGCGCTCAAGCCGACGCTCACGCCGATTGGAACTGAGACGGTAACGGGCACCGTAGCGGCGGTTCCCGGCATCGTCCCGCTATTGGCGTTGGTCGCGAACTCCAAGACCTTTTGGCGTTGACCGGCGGCAAAAACTTGCNNNNGATCAACAAACGTCGCAGCGGGCTTCCTTCGTCGACGGTAACAAATCGCCCATCGATAACCAGATCGGTTTCCTCGACCGAAACATTGCGTGGCACCCGCTCCACCGTGAAACCTAGTTGGCGTAGCCAAAGGGCAAGATTGGTAGTCAACGCATCGCTGGCAATCCTGCCAAGCTCGCGTTGACGTTCCATGGGATTTTGATGCGCAGGTTGCTGGCGCATGATACCCTGGTATTCATTGATCTTCGCCTCGCTGGTCGCGAAGTCATAGAGCAGTATCCGCGCCGGCCGCGGCAGATTTCTCTCCGCGGTGCGAGTGATCGGGCGAACAGTGGTTTGGGCACAGGCCGCGCTCAAGAGTAAGATGACGATTAATAGATACCGAAGGTGCGCGGTGCTCAACCTTCCAAAAACATTGAAGCGGTTAATCCCCTGGTGATCCACCCAATAAGTTTAGCAGATCGTTTGATTGGCGATCAAGAAATTTTTCCGCACCCGCCGTCAGTCGTTTATTCGTTCAATCGTCGAAAGAAAGCAACTTATGCACGATCGTCGCGCTCGTCAAGATTAACGCGCCGGTGATTAGTGTGGCGCCGAGTGGGGCGAGAACGACGAATTCCACGATGCTGGCTGCCGTCGCGGCAAGAGCGGCCAGCGCCAATTTGAGATAAAACATCACTGGGTTTG
>VBKX01000282.1 GCA_005879435.1 Deltaproteobacteria bacterium | reverse complement strand
CGCGCGCACGAAGCCGACATCGTCGACGTTGTTGCTCATCGCATAGGCACAGCAGGCGCCGGCGTTCCAAGTCAGCAGCCGGTTACCGAAGCGTCCCGTACCGTTGGAATAAACGGCGACGAAGGTCTCGCGATCCGCGAGCTTATCCATCAAGGAGTATTCCTGCTCGTTCCCGCCATGGCCTCCGCCACCGTGAAAATTGATAATGACTGGGATCTCGCTTTTGCCCACCGCGCGCGGCGGAACATGAACAATAGCACTGCGCTCACGGTCTCCGTGGCTCAAGGTGATCGGGTGATTGCCAGGAGATAAATAGCTACCGCGCGCGATCCCACCAACGAAAACCACACAGCCGACAGCGATTGCGATGACGATAATACCGGCAGAGAATTTGAGGAATCGAAAAATTCGCGTCATGCGTCGGGCTGTTCGAGCATCTGCCGGTTTCAAGGTTCAGCGGCGACTGCACCGCAAAAAACTCAATGGGGGGCATTAGCCCCCCATTGTTTAGGTGTTAAGTTGAGAAGTTAATATTCGGGGCGGCGGCGGAGTTGGTCGATATCGCGGCGCTGATTTTCAAGCTCCTGTTGATTCCGATAAATCTGCTGATCCTGATCGGCGGCCTGATTCTCACGCCCCTGCAGTTGGTCACCGACCAGACCGCCTGCTCCAGCTCCCAAAACCGTTCCAATCATAGCGCCCGCCAATGGATGGTGCACCGCTGAGCCGATTAGTCCGCCGACGCTAGCGCCACCCAACGCGCCGATACCTGCACCCTTTTCGCGCGTGGTCAGCGCGCCACCCGCGCACCCGGTCACTAACGTGGCTGCTACAGCGATACTAGCGATAAATGAAGAATTCCTTCGCAAAACGCCTGTATTAGAATTCATGGTTTTCGGCCTCCTTGCAGCATTAGACGCCACAGCCGAAAATTTGTTTACGTAAGTTAACCCGATGGAAAGAGAAGACAAATCGAGAGACGCGACAAGACACAGCGAACGAAAGGCGACCTAGCGCATTTTTTCAATCGTCGCGATCCGCTCGTCGAGCCCGGGATGGGTGGAGAGAAAGCCGCCTCCGCCATCGCCGGCGGTTCGGCGAATCCAGGTAAGCGCGTCGAGCAGCGTTTCTTTGGAATAGCCGGCGCGGCGGAGTATATCCACGCCATGGCGGTCGGCCGCGTATTCTTCAGTGCGACCGTAGCCGCGCGCGACGAGTTCGCCGGCGATAGGCGCTAACGCTCCGGCCGCCGGAAATAGTTGCTGCAGCCCCGCGCTGAGAATATTGAGGCCCGCGCCGAGTACCTGCGCTTTCGCCACATGACCGAGGTCTTGGTGAGCGATCTCATGCGCCAAAACCCCGCGCAGCTGGTCGTCGTTGGCACGGCGCAAAAGCCCCATGGTGACGTAGAACTCACAATTGCCCGCGTTGGCGGCGTTGATTTCATTCTGGTTGATAATGCCCACTCGCACTTGGTCGACCCGGCAAGGATGATCCATCGCTTGGAGAAGCGGCACAATCACTCGACGCAAGCGCTCGGCCTCGTAAGGATCGACGCGTCGCGCTGAGGACGATGGCGGGGGTGTCGGATAATCTTCTCTTGGCGCGCGGCGCGTCGACGGCGCCGGCCCGACCGCGACGCAGGCTGACATGGCCGCGGCCAAGAGCAGCAAGGCCACAGCGATAGTTCCTAGTTTCACTCTAGGCTGACTCGACATAGAGCCCAACTTTCGATCAAGACGCCGGGGGACGCGCCTCGGTCGAAGTGGACTGCGTCCGGCTTTTGTCTTGCATCAGCTCCAAGTATACGGTGCCGAAAACTATCTTGCTGCTCAGCTTTATCGGTAAGCGCCGTTCATCCGCCGAAATCCAAATCGTTGCCTCGTTTAAACGGCTCGCGTAGCCATTCTTGGTTATGTTTTGTATCCTTGGGATGATTCGGTAGGCCTCGACGGTTTTACCGGACTCCAGCGCGACGGGCTCTTTTTTCTCGATGAATAACTCGAGCAAGAACTGATAACGGCCGCCGAAGACCTTGAAATAAAGTTTATCGCCGACCTTAAAGTCCGTGCTTCGCGCCAGATAGACCGCCGTGATCGGATCGAGCGTGTTTTGCGCATCGAACTGATAGATTTTCGTCTCTTTGCCGACCTGCTGTCGATTGACGGACCAGCGCTTGGTGGCGTGATCGAGCTTGGCCTCGGTGTCGATGACCTTGGAGTTTTCCCGCTGGCTAAACGTATATCGCGAAGGCGCGAGCGCTTTGGCGTCGAAAGTCGAGCTGATCGTGTCGCGCATTCTCCAGATGAAATCGAGCATCCTAGAAGTTTTCGCTTCGACGCGCACCTGATAGACCTTCCGCCCGTCGATAACGGTCTGGGTGGTCTGGACTTCAGCGGTTGCTACCGCGATCATGCCGTTCCAAGTGGCCTGGTAGACTTCCTTTTCACCTGCGTCGAACGGGAAGTGCTTTGGTTGGTAAGCCGGCACTGCCTCCGCCTTGATCATGGCTTGGCCGGCCTCGGAAGCGGAGAGCACACACAGGCAGACAACGCCGGCGAGGGCAACCGCAAAATTCACCTTGAGCTTGCGCATGGTAACCAGTTTAGACGAATAACCTCAAAATTCGTTTATCCCCACAGTACCACAAAACCATCAATTTTGAATAACGCATCGGCGGGCTTTCGCTGTTCCCCGGTTCGCGTAATCATCGGTTTCTCGATTAAATGCTTAAATTAATTGCAGAGAGCAATCGATTTGGCTACTATCTGTCGGCAAACTTCATGAGGGCCCTGATGGCGCGCAAAAAATATCTGCCGCGAGCGGGAATCATTCTTCTCGCCTGGCTGCTCACAGGTTCATTGAATCCGCCGCCAACGGCCCAAGATCCCGATCCAACCTTCACATCACCCCTGCCGACTCTCGGATCCCTCAAGAATTGCATGAATACGGCGCTCGGCGCAGCATGTCTGGATCAGCTTTTTCCCACGGCGCTAAAAAATCATTCCACCGGCGAGGCGCTTCAATTGATCGAGCGCTTCTCGGCTGAAGACCCTGAGTTCAGGCGTGACTGCCATCCTGTCGTACACGCCATCGGCCGCGAAACCTACCGCGTCAAGGGAAACATCCACGATTCGTTTTTGGCGTGCGACCAGACCTGCCATTCGGGTTGCTACCACGGCTCCGTCGAGCGCTTTCTGCGCGGCGACGATGTCTACGCTCAAGTCGATAAGCACCCGAGTGCCGCGGAGCTGAAGCAAAAGGCCGCCATCGCCTGCGATCCCAAAGTCGCCTATCGTTACCGTTTTCAGTGCTTGCATGGACTCGGGCACGCGTTGTTGTTCTTTTCCCGCTACCAGTTGAGTCAAGCCCTGGAAGTCTGCGATGCGCTGCCGGACGATTGGAGCCGCAACTCCTGTTACGGCGGCGTGTTCATGGAAAATGTTTCTAATGCCACGCCGGAGACCCGCGACTTGAGCCCGACTGATTATCACTACCCGTGCGACAAAGTAGACATCAAGTACCGTAGCGAATGTTACGTTATGCAGACCTCGCGCATGACTGAAATGGGGCTTACCACCGAAGCCATTTTTAAGGAATGTGACAAAGCCGGGCAGTTTCGCGAGCGGTGCGTGCTTTCCGTTGGCCGCGACCTATCCAACGATGTGCGTTTCGGCAATCCGCTCTCCACCGCGCAAAAATGCGAGCTTGCGACCGGCAACGCTCGCAACGCCTGTATGCGCGGCGCCGCGTGTGCCTTGATCGACAATACCTGGGACGGCCGTTACGCTCTGCCGTTTTGCGCGGCATTTAACCAGGAGAGCGACCAGAACACTTGCTTCAGCATTAGCGCCCAATACCTGAAAACCACATTTGAAAAGTCATCCGCTGAGATTGCCCAGGAATGCACGAAGCATTTAAGTCAGCCGGCCCGTTGCGTCGAGCTGGCGTCGCCGCTGACAGCGCTGCGGACTCTTACGGCGCCTACCCCAAACTGAACGGGTGCTGATTCAAAAAAACCTGCGAGGCTCCATTCGCAGCAGTGAGAAATCATCCTTGCCAGTGGCTCAAGTAAGTGAGAAAGTAGCGCTGGTACCAACTCACGCCACGTCCAACGCGAATCGCAACGATATTTATTTATGGATGCCCCTCTTTTGTTGCTGGTAGACGACGAGATGGGCGTACGCGAATCGTTGAAAATGGTTTTCGGCAAGGCATTCCGATTGCTTGAAGCCGAAAACGTCGATGCCGCAATCTCCCACGTGCAAGAAGCGCAACCCGACGTCGTGCTCCTCGATGTGCTCATGCCTAAAGCCGATGGCATCGAGGTGCTTCGCCGTATCAAGGGAATTCACCCCGGTTGCGCGGTCATCATGTTAACCGGCGTCAACTCCCAACAGCTGGCGGCCCAGGCGATGAGCTGCGGCGCTTTCGATTTTATCGGCAAGCCGTTCGACGTCGTTGATCTAAGAGAAAAAGTGGCGCGCGCTCTCGCACACGTTACGTCAGGAGCGCCGTCCGCATAGCCACGCGCGCAAGGGAAGATGACAAAGGTCGCTCGGCCGCTGATCGCCAAGACATGGCGGCCTCTTAGTTTCCTGATCGGCGCGTTGCTTATCGTTAGTTGCGCCCGGTTGAAGCAGTGTGCTTACGAAGGCTTTAGCCGCGACAACTGGCAACAGCCGGAAAAGGTAATCGCCGCGCTCCACTTGCAACCCGGAAATGTCGTCGCCGATCTCGGCTCGGGCGGTGGCTATTTTACCTTCAGGCTGGCAAAAGCCGTCGCTCCGACGGGAAAGATCTACGCCGTGGACACCGATCGGGACATGGTCGCTTTGGTCGCGGAGCGCGCGAAAAAGGAAGTTCCATCACTGATCGAGCCGATTCTCGCGAAACCCGACGACCCGGTGCTTCCCGCCACTGGTGTCGATTTAGTTTTTACGTCCAATACCTACCACCACATCGACAACCATGTGACCTATTTTTCCAACCTGCGCAAATATCTGCGTCCCGGCGGCAAAGTCGTGATTATCGAGTTGGACGGCCGCGCTTGGCCGGAAGGTTTGCTAGGTCATTACACGCCGCGGGAATCGATCAAACGGGAAATGGACCAGGCAGGCTACCTCTTGGACCAGGACCTTGATTTTTTAGATCGGCAATCGTTTTTGATCTTTACAGTGAAGCGTTAGCGGAGCCGATGGCACTCATCGTTTGAGTGCTTAATTTGTTCCAATGCGCGCTACGCCCGCGCTGGACACCGCCGGATAGAATATCCGCGTGAACGGTCTTTCCAGCAATCATCAAAGGCGCGCCGTGGTGAAACCACCACGCGAACCTGCGCGTGACCTGTATCCACCGCGGCAGAGGTCACACGCAAATACGAATAGTTCTCATTATGTGCGCGGGAGCACAGATCTCCGCTCCCGCGCACACTCTAACGGCAGGTTAGTTACTAACTAAATGTCCGGGACGATTTCACTAATTTTAGGCTGACCGTCTTTCTCGCTGAAGGTTACAGTCACCTTGGCGCCCTCTTTTGCGTTTTCGATGCCCTTGGTCTCCTTGGTGGTCAAAAGCGTCTCTTCGCCCCGCGCGGTCTTGAGCACGATTTGATTTTCCGCTGGCTTGACCTTTAACACCGTTCCCTTCAGTTCGGCACCGCTCGAAGCCCCTGGAATTAGTAAAAAGATTAAGAGCACTGCGATCTTAAACATCAGGTACTCCGGCGGCGTTTGGGTTGCCGCCCGCGGTCGTATTAACCCTTTTGCGATTTGCTCGCATCGTCGGATTTTTTGTCTGGCATGCCCGACGATCCCGGCGTTCCTGGATCAGTATTGCTCCCTTGCTGAGGTGGGCTAGCCTGCTCGGGCGTGGTTTTTTCCGGTGCCGGCGCCTGCCCAACGGACGCAGGAGGCTCGTCGGACTTCTTGTCGCACGCGCCCAACGATAACGCGAGCCCCAGAGTAGCGCCGGCGATCAAAGCGAGTTTTGTGTGTTTCATAATGGTTGCTCCTTTTCTGTGTTAGTTTGATTCTACCGAGTTAATTAGGTTGCCACTTGGCCGCGATCACTTCGAACTACGTGCTCAAGCGGCTCCGTCGGCGTCCGGTTAAAAGCGCTGCAGGTTCAATCGGTCGCGCCGACAATACAGCCTGTGATGACGTGGATTTCTCCGCAGGAATGTTGCTGTTGCTCTGAACGAATGATCTGCGACGAGCTATGTATTTGGGACTATTGCTCAGCGTAACCTTCGTTGGGTGGAGCCATTAATCATACCCATTAGGATATAAGCGACAAGCTCGTAAGCCATCTTTTCGTCGCGCACATCCTGCCCTGCGGCATCGGTTAGCGCAACAATCAGATCTCCTAAAGTCGTCTGCATTTTTACATCACGCGCCATGCGCCACCTCCTCTGTCCGATTGCTCCCAAGTCTTGCGACCTGACTTAGACCAGGTAAACTCGCCAGCGTGGGCCAGAATCCACGTTGATCCTGTTAAGTTAAGAAAATTCGCAGGCTAACGATCGTGACCAGCCGCTCGTGACGCCTTCGATACACCTCCGCAAGCCTTGTACCAACCACCGGGTCTCGCTTAAGCGCGCCAAAAACCAAAAGGATTCGACAATGCACCATGAATTGGAAACGCCCCAATTGTAGGAGAATTCCTACGCTGTGTACGGAGAAAAATACGTGCATCATGTTGGATATCGGCAGAAAATTCGAACTTTCCCGACAAGAGCTTCTGATGCACGCCAACGGACCCGTCAATTCGGCGGATGCAGAAGACGATTCAACCGACTTGAAACAACGCATGTGAGCCACGGCTTATTCGATGCGAAGGATCGTTGCGAGCAGCTAGTGCTTTTGGAGACTCCGAACCACGCAAGTTCAAATTGGTAAAGCTTTGCAGATTTTGTCGCGATCAAATCGGACCAACTCGGCTTCGTTAAGGTCGCCGGTTGTTTGCTATCCATACCGTTCACAACTAGAGATCTTCGAAACGTCTCGCGCGCGTGGCTGGCGTTTTGCCCGAACACAAAATTCACGATTTTCTTTGTAAAGGTTCCTTTTCTCGGCGGTCGATATCGTCGCAAAGCAAAGTTTCACCATAACGCGCTTCTGACGGCATCAACGCTTGCTCCCTTGCCGGAAAATAGGTAACTTACGTGGCAATTGGAGCTTCCTTGACGACGACCTACATTCTCAAAAATTTCACACCACTCGATCGCAACACTTCAGGGCTCGATTATCGTAAAGAGTTAAACGAAGCGCAGTACGAGGCAGCGACCGCGATGGCAGGGCCGCTGCTTATTATTGCGGGCGCCGGCACGGGTAAGACTCGCACTTTAGTTTATCGCGTCGCTCACCTGATCGACCAAGGCGTCGATCCGCGGTCGATCCTCCTTTTGACCTTCACCCGCCGCTCCGCCGAGGAGATGCTGCGGCGCGCCAGTCTTTTGATCGATCACCGTTGCAATCAGGTTGCCGGCGGCACGTTTCATTCCTTTGCGAATCTCGTGTTGCGGATCTCCGGCCGCCACCTCGGCCTGTTACCGTCGTTCACCATTATGGACCGGACGGATAGCGAAGATGTAATCCAACTGATCCGCGCCGAAATGGGGCTCAACAGTAAGGAGAAGCGGTTTCCCCGTAAACAAACGGTGGCTGAGATCTTCAGCATGTCGCTCAATAAGCAAACGCGGCTAAGCGATCTTCTCGAACTGGAATACCCCCATCTGATCGAGTTGAACGATGATCTCGCCGAGCTTTTTCGCCGCTATACGACTTACAAGCAAAGCAAATCACTGCTTGAGTATGACGATCTTTTGACCCGGTTGCGCGACCTGCTCGCCGATCACTCGGAAGTGAGAAATCGGCTCTCCGACACTTATCGTTTCATCATGGTCGACGAGTACCAGGACACCAACCATCTACAGGCCGAAATCGTCCGTCTGCTCGCCGCCACCCACAACGACGTCGCGGTCGTCGGTGACGATGCCCAGAGTATCTATTCGTTTCGCGGCGCCAATTTTCGCAACATCATGGATTTCCCCAAGCACTTTCCCGGCGCGCGCATCATCAAGCTGGAAGAAAACTACCGCAGCACCCAGCCGATCCTGAACGTGACCAACGAGATTATTCAAGGCGCCAAAGAAGGCTACGAAAAACGTCTGTTCACGCGAAAAAACGTAGGCACACGACCCAAGCTCGTGCAGGCGGGCAGCGAACAGATGCAGTCGCAATTTGTCTGTCAGAAGATTCTCGAGCTGCGCGAGGAAGGCGTACCGCTTTGGGACATCGCCGTGTTGTTTCGCTCCAGCTTTCATTCCTTCGATCTGGAAATCGAGTTGGCGCGCCACAAACTTCCATTCGTCAAGCGCGGCGGCTTTCAATTCATGGAAGCCGCGCACGTCAAAGACTTGCTCGCCCATTTGCGGGTGCTGGCCAACCCGCAGGATGCGATTTCCTGGAACCGTGTCTTGCTATTGCTCGAAGGTGTCGGCCCGGGCGCCAGCCAGAAAATTACAAAGTGGCTGCTCGAAGGCCCCAACGCCGTTGAGCGGTTGCGCTCTTACCAAGCTAAAGGCAAGATCGCCCACGGGCTTAAAACTCTGGCGCAAGTGCTCGAAGAAGCGGCACACGTCGAGCTACCTTCCGAGCAGGCGCAGTATCTACTGCAGTATTACGTGCCCATCCTGAAGCAAAATTATCCCGACGATCATCCCAAACGGCTAAGAGACATGGAGCATTTCCAGGGCATGACCGAACGCTACCGAAGTCTGGAGCGCTTGTTGAGCGATATGGCGCTCGAACCGCCCAACGACAGCATCGCCGGTGTGCTGGCGGTTGATCCGGACGAAGGTCCGCTCATTCTATCGACGATTCACTCGGCCAAGGGTCTTGAATTTCACTCAGTGTTTATTATCTGGGCGCTGGAAGGGCGATTTCCCTCGATCTACGTTGAGTCCGATGAGGATTTGGAAGAAGAACGCCGTTTGTTCTATGTCGCGGCGACACGTGCGAAACAGAATCTGTTCATCAGCTATCCGGCTCGGGTCTTCGATAAAACTCTGCGTATGGTTCTGTCGCGTCCGTCGCGGTTCATCGAGGACATATCGCCACGATTGCTCGAACCGGTAGCCCTTGTGCCCGAGGGGTCCTATTGGGATTGGGAGACTTAACAATGCAACTCACGCTCAACTTTGTCGTCTTCATCAGCGGTGCAGTGTTGATGTCGCTGGAAATCGTCGGTAGCCGCGTGCTCGCGCCAAACTTCGGCAGCTCGATCTTTGTCTGGGGTAGCCTGATCTCGGTGGTGATGGCCGCGTTGAGTATCGGATACTATTGGGGCGGCTGGCTATCGGCGCGCGAGCCCTCCTACGGCAAGCTGCTCTTGCTGCTCATGATCCCCGGCATTCTGATCTTTTTCCTGCCGTTCATCTATCCTGCCGTCAACGACTGGATCGCCGGCATTGATTTTGGCAGCCGGCTCAACCCGCTGATCGCCTGCAGCGTGCTGTTTCTTTTACCGGGAATATTTCTGGGCACCATATCTCCCTACGTCATTCGTCTCGCCGCGACTCGATTGCATACCGTGGGAAGCACCGCTGGAACACTCTACGCGGTTTCGACCTGCGGCAGCATTTGCGGCACGCTTCTGACGGCGTTTTACCTTATCCCTGTGCTCGGCGTTAGTAATATTATCCACATGCTCGGCATCACGCTGGTATGTTTATCCCTTGTTGTAGTACCCTTGGTCCGGCTGCAGGGCGTTTCATTGTCGCGAGCTGTCGCCACCGTATCACTCACCTTGGGATCGATGAGCATGTTCTGGACGCCGGCGGCTTGGGCAAAAACAATATTGCAAAAAGAAACCTTTTATCATCGCATTCGCGTCGAAGAGGACGACGAAGCGCGTTATATGTATTTTGACCGCACGCTCCAAAGCGCCATGAATCTCAAGGACCCGACGGCGTTGCGGCTCATTTACTCGCGCTATACGTCCCTGGGATTCACTTTTCGGCCGGACGCCAAAAAGATGCTGATCATAGGGCTGGGCGGCGGCTCGATACCGAAAAAAATACAAAAAGAATTTCCCAACATCGAAATCGACGCCGTGGAGATCGACCCGGAAGTCATCAGGATCGCCAAGGACCACTTCAACGTGAAGGAAGGCAAAAACCTCCGACTCCACGCCCAGGACGGCAGGCTGTTCCTGACGCGCACGCAGAATCAATACGATATCATTCTGCTCGATGCTTACTTCACCGATGCCATTCCGTTCCATCTGACGACCAAGCAATTTTTCGAGCTCGCGCAAAAAAGACTCACGCCGAACGGCATCATCGTCGCTAACCTGATCAGCGCCGTTACCGGTCCTTCGGGAAAGATCGTCCGCGCTTTTGTCCGAACCCAGCGGCAAATTTATCCGCAAACTTATGTTTTCGCCGCGCGCCGCGCCGACAACGTGAGCTTGGACACGATTCAAAACGTCATTGTCGTCGCGACCCGCGACAAGCAACGGCTCGACATCAAAGAGATCGTCAAGCGCGCCTCCGCCATGGATAAGGGTTTGTTTCCGGATCCGATCCAAGACATCGCGGTGGCTTATTTTGATCGACCTGTTCCCGAAGACGTTCCGATACTCACCGATGATTACGCCCCGACCGACGATCTGCTCAATCCTTAGCGCGCTCCTCATCTGCTCTTGCACACTTCTCGGACCCGACACGCCGCGCCGCGTGGTGCGCGTCAGCGTCGTTGCCGACGTTTCTTTCCGCGCGCGAAATGTGAACTGGGCCGAAGAAGCCCGCGGCCTCGTCGAGGCTGCGTCGGACTATTACGAGCGAGAATTCGATAT
>VBKX01000281.1 GCA_005879435.1 Deltaproteobacteria bacterium | reverse complement strand
AGAAGCCAAAGCGCGCGCGCCCGTGACCGTTTCCCAGAAATGGCCCCAGCCGGCGCTAAAGGTTTTAAGGAAAGTCGCGCCGAGCGGGATCAACACGATCAAGCTCAGATAGAAGACCGTAAAGCCCATCGTGAGGCCAAACCCTGGAAGAATGCTGTGCGAGCGGAAAGCGCGCTTCATGATTCTGCTCTCACTACTTCAATTGATAAATCTGATCGAAGACGCCGCCGTCATCGAAATGCGCCTTCTGGATCTTGCCCCAGCCGCCGAAGACTTCGTCGACGGTGAAGAGTTTGACCTGAGCGAAATTTTTGCCGTACTTTTTGACGATCTCGACCAGACGTGGACGATAAAAGTTCTTGGCCGCAATCTCCTGCCCTTCCGGCGTGTAGAGATATTCCAAATACGCCTGCGCGAGCGCGCGAGTGCCGCGCTTGTCAACTACTTTGTCGACCACCGTAACCGGCGGCTCCGCCAGAATGCTGACCGACGGAACGGCGATCTCAAATTTGTCGGCGCCGAACTCTTTGAGCGCGAGAAACGCCTCGTTCTCCCACGCGATCAGCACGTCGCCTATGTTGCGTTCGACAAAGGTGGTGGTCGAACCGCGTGCGCCGGAGTCGAGCACGGGAACATTCTTGTATAACGCGGCGACGAATTCCTTGGCCTTGGCTTCGCTCTTGCCCGTCTTGCCGAGAACGTATCCCCACCCGCCAAGATAATTCCATCTTGCGCCACCGGACGTTTTTGGATTCGGCGTGATCACGGAAATGCCGGGCTTGGTGAGATCATCCCAATTGCGAATACCCTTGGGATTCCCTTTGCGAACAAGAAACACGATCGTCGAAGTATAAGGCGAACTGTTTTGCGGTAGACGTTTCTGCCAGTCGGCATGAATGAGACCTTTTGCCGCTATCGCGTCCGTGTCAGGCGCAAGTGCCAAGGTCACGACGTCGGCCTCGAGGCCGTCGATCACCGCCCGCGCCTGGGCGCCCGAACCGCCGTGCGATTGCTTGATTGAAACCGACTCTCCGGACTTGGTCTTCCAGTACTTGGCAAACGCTGCGTTGAAATTCTGGTAGAGCTCGCGCGTCGGATCATAGGACACGTTAAGCAACGTCTTCTGCGCGCGCGCTTCGCCAGTAAGAAAAATACTAAACACGGTTAAGACTAAACCCAGATATCTGAAATTCATTTTTGTCCCTTTCGATGAATTGCGTCAGACTAACAATAGATGAGTAAATGAATCGTTTTGATCAAGAATATGACCGCAAAAAGTCACGGCCAATTTCGAAATGACTATTTTAGTATCAGGGACGACAGCGCTCGGCGTGATAACGCCTGGCGTAGGAGGCGAGCTCGGAACTGTCGGTCGGATGAAATCTCGTCATGCAGGTTCCTTTTCTTGTTTTATGTCCCACAAGATTCCATCGCCGGCTTGAAGCTCTCGAATGATGTCTCGGGTGAACAGACGTTCACCGAATAGCCCAATGTCCAAGACGGCCGCGCCCTTGCGCAGTTCTGCTGCATAGAGATCAGCCGCAATCGTCTTCACGAGATTCGCAGAAGAAACCGGGCCGACTTTTTTAAGCGCGGAGATCAACTGCCACTCGATCTGCGTAGCCGGTGACCGGCGCGGAGAATCGATCAACCGCACAATCCCGGCGTTGCCATCAACGTTAACGGAGCGGCCAGATCTCGACCGGCTCGATGAGCCAGGAAGAAGTTTCCACATTTTCCACCCGGAGGGTTGCGACCCGATCATTTTCCTTCCAGTAGCCCTGGACTCAGGATTAATTAACTCTATAGAATTAGTAGATAAGTTAATTAATATGTTTTGTCAAGAATATCCGAAAAAATATTGCGCGTCAGATTTTTTGCTTTTTTGCCGGGATGTTCAGCGTTGGGGAGCCTTCCAGGAAAGTTTTAATGGTGACTCCCGACAGCAGGGCGTAGGTTTTTTCGCGAACGTCGATGAAAATTTTTTTAAGGCGGCAGCTTTTCTCGTCGGGACAATCGTCGCATGCTTCGTAAAATTTTTGCGAAACGCAGGGCACCAACGCGATCGCGCCATCGAACAAGCGATGGATCTCCGCCAGGGTGATCTGGCTGGGTTCTTGAACCAGACGGTAGCCACCTTTTGAACCTTGCTTACTTCGCACGTAGCCCGCGTGCTTTAAATCGAGCAGGATCTGTTCGAGAAATTTCTTCGGAATGTGCTCCGATATGGCGATGTCATCCGTCAACAGATTCCCGCCGCCGTACTCCTTGCCCAAACGGATCAGCGCCTTGAGCGCGTACTTGCATTTCTTTGACATCATACCAGGGATCTTTTCGCTGTATTATCAGTTTAATAATAACCCGGAGCTATCCCATTCGCGAAATCTGTGGCCCGCTCGATCAGGTTGCCACACAGAAACGGCGAGCTAATTTAGGTAGCCGCTGCCGCCGCCCTCGGCCTCCGCCAGTCCGCCAGCGCGAGATTGTGGCGTACGGCGTCTAGATGCGGGTGGATTTCGAGAGCTTTGCGAAAACTGACCGCCGCTTCGCGAAACTCGTTAAGCGACATGTGGCAAAGCCCTTGTCCGGAAGCGGCGCCGAAGTGATTGGGGTTGCGCGCCAGAGTATCCTGGCAGTCGGCAATCGAACCGCGAAAGTTCTGGCGCAGGTAGCGCACGGTCGCGCGCTTGTTCCAGCCCTCGGCGAAACCGGGCTTAAGCTCGATGACGCGGCTAAAGAGCTCTTCCGCGTTTGTCAACTGTTGCTGCTGCATAGCCTCGACGCCGGCGCGAAACACTCGGTCGGTTTCCGCATCGCCCGAGCGGCACCAAGCGCTCCAGAGAACCGCTTCCGCCGTCGCGGCGAGTTCGGGATCGTCACCTTTCAGCGCTTCGAGGGCTTCTTTCTCATTCGTCGGATACATTGCTGAATTTGACCCGTTCCAGGTTCAATGTTCAAAGTTCAAGGTGCGTTCGGAGTCCCTGCGCTTAATTCAACCTTACTACATACCTCAAGACATGAACCCGAAGCCTCCTACGTTGAACCTTGAACCTGGAACCTTGAACGATTCATGCATTTTTTCTCATCCATCCCGCCGCTTTATCAGCCACGGCGTCCAAGACTTCGTCATCCGACTTGCGCGCGCTCTTCAGCATATGGAACGAATGATCGCCGCCGTCGACGACGAACAATTCGACGCTCTTTCCCAGCCCCCGGCAAAGCGGTTTCAACAATTTCAAATCCGCCAATGCATCGCGCGATCCTTGGCAGAATAACATCGGCGTGGCGACTTCGGCTAAGTGTCGCCCGCGCTCCGCGCCGGGCCTGCCCGCAGCGTGCAGCGGAAAGCCGAAGTAAATCAAACCGCGCACGCCGTCCAGCGGCGCTTTGGCCGCGGCCAACGACGTCATGCGCCCGCCCATAGACTTGCCGCCGGCAAACAACGGCAAGTCGCCCGCTTGTTTCTTGGCCGTCGCGATGGCGGCGCGCACCGTGTCCGTGAGCACCACTTCTGTATCCGGCCGTTTGGTGCGCTTTTCCATATAAGGAAACTGATAGCGCAACGTCGCCACGCCGCGCTCGGCAAGCTTTGCTGCCACATCTTCCATAAATCTGTGGCGCATCCCCGCTCCCGCACCGTGGGCCAAGACGAGCAAAACTCGCGCTTCACTTGGTGTGACGAGAAGGCCGGAAACCGCGCCGGCTTTCTCGCTGACAAAAAATTGAATGTCCTTCGCGCCCTTTGTGCTCATTGGCCACCCATCCGGCACTCGATTTATGAAAAATTGCGTCTGCCTCCTACTATCCGTTTTAGCAATACCAGATTACCTTCGGCGTGACCATTGCTGACACGGATCCTATTCGGAAAGCGCGGTGTCAGGGTTTGTCTGCCGCTAGATAGGATAGATAAAGTTCGTAATGGTTTAGTGCCGGCAAAATAAGTTGCGTGATGGACAAGGCGGAAACCGCCGGTCAGAAGACCGTTTTTACCTGTCAGTGAAATCCTGAAACACTTCTGGTTTGACACCTATTAAACGAGTAAGCTTTTCCCGACACCTATCGCGATTCTTGGGCCGGGCGCATTGTTTCATTTTTGACCTCTCCGCAACTTCGCGTGATTCGATATCTTTTTCGGTTTTCAAACAATCACAGTTTCTCACCGTTAGCATGGAACACGTTTTGCGGCTTCTCCTTTTAGGAGGTGACCCATGAGAGATTTTTTCAAATGTGTATCTATGTCGATTTGCGGCCTCTGTTTGCTGGCGCTTACAATCGGCGGCTGTGGAACTTTGACTGGGGCAACGGTGGGCGGAGCAGCGGGTGCCGGTATCGGCGCGGCCACGCATTCTAACGTGGGCCGAAGCGCCGCGATCGGAGCCGGCGTCGGAGGTACGGCTGGTGCTCTCTACGACATTTTTGGCTGCTGCAGAACATATGATCGTCGTGGCTATGACGACTGAGCCGGTGCGTCATCAAAACTCCCTGGGGGCGAGAGGTCGGGATTTGTACTCGATCTCTCACCCCAAGCGCATATTGACAATTCGGTCGGAGAATTGCCAGAAAAATTTAGC
>VBKX01000035.1:5835-7649 GCA_005879435.1 Deltaproteobacteria bacterium | reverse complement strand
TTTCCACGGTTGTCGGCTGGTGTATTGCCCTGAGTTTTCGCCGACCTTGCCGTTATAGAAATAGGTGCCTCGATCGGTGAGATAACCGTAATTGCCGGGAGGATACGGCATCTGCCAAGTGTGGACCACGTTGCCGTCAATATCGATCAGGTAAACCTTTCCTCCGCCACTCTGCGGCGCAAATAAGGTAAAGCCGGGAAACGCACGGTCGCGATCGCAGGCGCGCAGCCGGACACCGGAGCGCTTTGCTTTGATTTGTTCTACAGGTGGCATCGGATCTTTTTCCTATCTGTCTTTGACGCCCATTTCCCGCTGCGCCTCACGCAAAACCGTGCGATCGGCAACCTCGCTAAAGGCGACCTCCCGGGTTATATTCGCCGCCTTTCTCGCCTCGTCGATCGCCAGGCGCAACCCAGCTTCGGGCACACCGCCGTCGTCGTTAAATGACTTTGCCGAACCGTCGTAAGTTGCCGCCGCCGTCTCCTTGTCGATCCTCATCCACTGCATCATGGCCTGAATCGTTCCGTCGCGATTCTGATGTAGGTATCGATTGGCCTTGATGCCGGCTTTGATAACGCGCTTGAGCTGATCGGGGTTTTCTTTGATCTTCTTGACGCTGGCGACCAAACCCGTATTGGGATAACTGAAAAGATCGTAAGCGCGCGCGAGCACCACGTAACCCAACTTCTTGCCCAAGTAATCCACCGGCGTAGAGCCTGCCGTCGCCACCGTTAACCCTCGCTTCAACGCAGCAAAGCGTGTGTCGACGGTTCCCGTAGCGAGAAACTTGACGTCCTTGTCCGGGTCGATGCCGTAGTGCTTCAACATTATGCGCACCGTGCTTTCGAGCCCACCGCCGATGCTGTTGAGGCCGATCGTCTTGCCCTTTAGATCCTGGATTGTTTTAAACTCTGGACGAGCGATGATTGCAGTGGTGAGTCCCGGCGCAAAGCAAGCTACGAGTCTTACCGGAATACCGCGGAGCGCGGCAGCGAGCGCGGGACTGACGACAGTGTGATAGTCGATTTCGCCGCTCGTCAGCGCCGGTATCGCCACCGCGGAGCGAATCCTAATCAACTCCGCTTGCAAGCCTTCTTCCTGAAAGAAACCTCGTATTTGCGCCAACGGCAATGTAAATGTAGAAGAGTTGAAATCTGGATAGCCGATCCGGATCTTCTCCGCGGCGTCGAGTGAAGTAGAAATAAGCAAACAAGCGAGTAGTACAAGAAGCGGTTTTATCATCGTCGCCACCTTGCCGTGCGTCAATGGCTTCCCGGCTTTATGGCTCTGATGGTGTAACTCCATTTGGTTTCTTTGGCATTAGGATTTCTTAGAGATGCGGCATGATCTCCTTGGCGCAGATATCCAGATGCTCCATCTCGTCGAACAACGGGTTGAAAACGATCTGCTGCGCGCCGCCATTGACGATCTCTTGAATCTTCTCTGTGCACTCGGCTGCGCCGCCCCAGATCGAAACTTTTGGACCGAGGTCGGCATTTTTATAGCGTTTGCCGAACCATTCGCGGATGCGCCGCTCGGCGCGCGCCTTATCGCTATCGACCGCGAGATAGACCCGTTTGGCGAAGTGAAACGTCGCCGGGTCACGCTTGGCGTCGGCGAGCATATCGCGAAGCCGCGCTGATTCGCGGATAAACGATCCTGAAGACGACGAGCCCGCACCCATCCAGCCGTCGGCATATTTCACCGCGCGGCGTAGCGCGTTCTCGTGATGCCCGCCGAAAATAATTGGCAGACGCGGCTGCTGCATCGGTTTGGGTTCCATCGAGACATCTTTGAAGTTCCAGTAGCGGCCT
>VBKX01000035.1:0-5829 GCA_005879435.1 Deltaproteobacteria bacterium | reverse complement strand
TTCGTGCGAGCCGAGATGTCCGCCGCCGAGACCGACGCCCATGATCGCGCGTCCGTTACTCATCACATCGAGCGTCGAATAGGCTTTCGCCAATTGCAGTGGATTTCGTAGCGGCAACAGAATCACCGAAGTGCCCAATTTCAATTTAGCCGTGATTGCCGCCACATAGATCAGCAACGTCACCGGCTCAAGCATTGGGAAGTCGCCGACGATTCGCTCTTGCAGCCAGAGACTGTCATAGGCGAGCGTCTCCGCCCGCGCCGCAAACTTGCGAACATGATCCATGTCGACCGGTCCGTCCAAAAAAACCTGCGGCAGCTCGATGCCGCAGGGCAAGTGATTCGCCATGATGTCATTACTCCTTGGAATTTAATTAACCACAAAGAGCACAAAGAGAGATTTCTTACTTCGTGTTCTTTCTATAACTATAGTTCAAAATTTGCGCGGCCTGCGCAAATAATCTGGTCAGGAATTCCTCCCGCCAAGGCGCAAAGGCGCGAAGGTTATGGGGAAAGGACAAAAACTCTTATAAATGATTTTCACCCTCAATCTCCGAACTTTGCGCCCTTTGCGTCTTTGCGGGAGACACTCCGAGTTTCGGGTGCGGCTCTGCCGCGCTGGGATCGCTGTGGTTAAATTGTCTTTATTCGACGCCGTACAGCCGTGCGCAATTGTCCCACAGAATTTTTTTCCTCGCGTCGCTTGGGATTTCCACTGCCATGAAGTCATTCACCGCATTGGGCCAGTGCGAGTCGGCGTGCGGATAGTCCGTCGAGATCACCACATTGTCGTCGCCGACGCGACGGATCACATCGATAACGAGCTCTTCTTCGACGTCGACCGAGATGAAACACTGGCGCAAAAAGTAATCGCTCGGCCGCAGGCTCATGGGCTCGTTGCAGTAACCCTTGCGCATTTCCCAGCGCTCGTCCAATCGGTACAGCGCCCAGGGCAACCAACTGCAGTTGCCCTCGAGAAATGCTACGCGGAGCTTTGGAAAACGTTCGAGTACGCCGCCGGCGCAAAAGCTGCCGACCGCAAGCATCAACTCGACGGGATTGCGAAACGCGTTGATCAGCACGGCTTCATTGCTGTGACCCTTGAAGCGATGCACGGCTTGATCTTGGTTGGGGCTTGCCGCCGGATGGAAGCAGATCGGCGCGGCCAATTTTTCCGCTTCGCGCCAAAGCGGGTCGTAGTACCGGTCATGGATGTGGCGTCCGTTGATCGGCTCCGGCACTAAGCACAGGCCGATCGCGCCGAGTTCGGTGACCGCCCGGCGCGTCTCGTCGATCGCGAGATCGATGTCGTGCAGCGTGATGAGCGCCGAAGGCCGCAGCCGCTTAGGACGGGCTTTGCAGAAATCCGCCATCCAACTATTCCATGCCCGGCACAAATCGTTGGCATACTCCGCTTCCAAACTATCATCACAGTGAAGCGGAAATGTGCGAAACAAAACGGCGACATCCACGCCTTCATCGTCCATGGCGTCGAGCTGGGACACCGCGTCGTAAGCGCGCGCCAGCGGTTTCGCGTAGCGCTGCGCTACTTCGGTTTCGCCGGGCGAGCTCTCATCGCGACTCTGTTTGGGCGAGGTGGCGGCGAGCACCTGCGTGCCTGACGGACGGATCGGCTTTCCATCGGCGAAAGTAAACTTTATCTGGCCGTGGGTTTTTCGCGGTTGCCCGCGCGGAATTCGATCGCCCCACTTAGGGTTCATGTACTTTAAATACAGATCATGGGGCTCGAACACATGCATATCGCTATCGATAATCTTGTAACCGTTTTTTGCCATGACTTGGTCCTCCCGGGTTGACTGCCGATCGTTCGCCTTCAGTTGTCGGCAATTAACGATTAGTCCCAGAGCTTTCCTCCTGTCAACTGCGAAAACAACGGAGCAGCGACTCTGTTCTCGTCTTGACAATACGCCCAGGTACGGTAAATGATTTCGCATCGATTGTCCGGATCAACTCGACTTTTGCGGAGGATACACGACCATGAGAATCGCAAAGGATTACCTGGTGATATTCGGGGCACTTGCCTTGCTCTTGTGCAACGGCGTTGAATCAGGTGCACAGGTCCGCGTCTCCATCGGCGTGACCGAAACCATCGAGACGCATAATCCTTACGGCGACAGCGCGTCGCTGCTCTATGGAATCTTTAGCGAGGTCACCGGTCCGTTCTGCACCTACAGCTACGCCAAAGGCGATTTCGAAGGCCGCCTCGCCGAGCGCTGGAAGGTGGAGAATCCGACCACGTGGATTTTTTACCTGAGCAAAAATTATAAATTCAACGACGGCACGACCGTGACCGCCGATGACGTGGTTCACTCGCTGATGAATCGGGTGATCAACGATCCCCAGTCCAAACAGAAAGCTTCCGTCGCGCCGTCCATCGTCAAAGCCGAGGCCGTCGACAAATTCACAGTCAAGATCACAACCGATAAGCCCACTGCGCCGTTGTTGTCATTTCTATGCGACCGTCTGATCGTCACGAGCAAAGCCGCTTTCGACAAATACGGCCGCGACGTCGCCGATAGAGAACACATGATGGGCGGCGGTCCGTACCAACTGAAAGAGCTGATTCCCGGCCAACGGCTGGTGCTGCAGAAACGGCCCGATCATCCCGATGCCAAGAAAAATCCCCGAGCGCCGGATGAAGTCGTCTATCGTATTATGCGTGAACCCGAGCAACGGGTGACGGCTCTGCTGAACGACGAGATTCAAATCGCCCAGTTCGTCCCGCCCCACATGCGCCAACGCATCGAAAACAATCCCAAATTACGCATCGCGCCGATCGACTCGGTGGAAATTATGTTTCTGGCGATGCAGCCGAAACCGCCCTTCGACAAAAAAGAAGTAAGACAGGCGGTCTGCCAAGCGATCAACCGCGATCAGATTATTTCCACGTTGCTCGAAGGCTTCGCCAGCCGTCTCGACGGCCCTCTCGGCCCCGGCCAATATGGCTACGATCCGAATCTGAAACCGAAGTTGAATTACGATCCTGAGAAAGCCAAGAAACTGCTGGCGCAAGCGGGCTACCCAAATGGAGTGGACGTCGAGCTCCAGACCCCGGTCGGCCGTTACACGCTGGATAAACAACTGAGCGAAGCGATGATCCCAATGATGAACGCGGCCGGCTTCCGCGCCAAGCTGCTTACGCCGGAGTGGGCGACGCTTTGGGCCAACGTGCAAAAGGGCACGATTCCGTTCTATTACATAGGTCGCGGCTCGGTGCAGGATCCGAGCGCCGCGCTGCATCAATATTTCCACAGTGGTGAAACGCCGCGCATCGGTTATTCGAATCCCAAGCTCGACGAGCTTTTAGACAAAGAGCAACAGGAGTTCGATGCGAAAAAACGGCGCCAATACCTATCGCAAGCCATGAGCATCCTGACCGAAGACGCGCCGGCCTGTTTCATGTGGCGCCACAAGCTCCTCTGGGGTCTAAACAGCCGCGTCGAATATAAGCCGCTGCCCGACGCGCGCATTTACGCGATAGAAATGGCGGTGAAGAAATAAACGGCAGACGGTGAGTTAAGTTAAGTATTCAATTGCCGCGCGGTCATCTCCCGTGGACTTGAGAGATCCGGGTTTCTCACTGCATCCGAAATGACGGCAACCGCAAAGGTCCCAAGGAGAGTAGCGTAATGACCGGTGAACAATTTATCGACGTTAACGGTATCCGCACCCGCTATTTCGAGAAGGGCGTCGGACCCACCGTCGTGCTTTTTCATGGCGGTCATTCTGGCTCCCACGACGCGGCTGACTGCGCCGAAGATTGGAGCTTAAACTTCGACGGATTGGCGGAGCGGTTTCACGTCTATGCGGTCGACAAGATAGGCCAAGGTTTTACCGACAATCCGCAAAGGGATGAAGACTACACGATGGCGGCGGTGGTGCAGCACGCCTACGGCTTCCTGAAAACATTGGACTTGCGCAACATACATCCCGTTGGCCACTCCCGGGGCGCCTACTTGGTCGCGCGCCTCGTCCTGGAACATCCGGAATTGTTCGATTCCTGTATTTTAGTCGACACCAACACGCTCGCCCCCGGCATCAGCAAAAACGAAACGGTCATGGCCAATCCGCCGCAGCCACGCTTGAGCCGCGAGAGCCAGCGCTGGGTGCTGCAGAAATATTCCTACGGCTTCGAACATATCACCGAAGAGTGGTTGGACAGCATGACGCGAGTAGCGACCTTGCCAAAATATCAAGAAGCAGTAAAAAAGATGGAGGAAGTCGGCCTAAGGACGACCCGGTTTCTACCGTATTTGGCACGGCAAAAGGACGAAACGCTTGGCCTCATCCGCGATCGCGGTTTCGGCATGCCCACGCTGCTAGCCTGGGCTTACAATGATCCCACCGCAACGATCGAGCAAGGACACGCGCTGTTTGATCTGATCGCCCGCGGTACGCCCGATTCGCGCATGTATATTTTTAATCGCGCCGGCCATTTTTCCTATCGCGAGCATCCCGTCGAATTCAACGAGATGCTGCGCGGTTTTATTGAACGGATCGTCTGACAACCGCAAAAATGCGATGAGACTCGCCTAGGCCGGAGAACTGCCGCCGCTATGGCCACCTATCTTTTGCACCGGCTCGCCGGCACGATTCCGGTTCTCTTGCTCATCAGTTTGCTGGTATTTCTGCTGATTCACGCCGCGCCGGGTGATCCGACGCTGCTCTTGCTCGGCGAAGAAACCAACGCCGCGGAGGTGGCAAAAGCCAAGGAACGTTGGGGCTTGGATCAGCCACTCTACATTCAATACGCCAAATTTATCCGCTCCGCCGCCGTCGGCGACTTCGGCAAGTCATTCAAATATGCCGAACCCGTCATCGGCGTGATTAAGACACGACTGCCCGCGACGATCGAGCTGGCGGTCTTCGCAATCATCATCGCCACACTGTTGGCGATTCCGCTCGGGGTATGGGCGGGTTCCAAGCCGAATTCATGGATTGACAACCTCGGCACGACGTTCGGCCTGTTCGGCATCAGTATGCCGAGCTTCTGGCTGGCGATCATGTTGATTCTCCTGCTCGCCGGGGTTTTGAATTTGCTTCCGACTTCGGGCCGTAGCACCTATGGCATCGCCGGACCGGAGCAATCGGGTTTTTACATTCTCGACAGCGTCATGCAGAAAAATTGGTCGGCGGTTTGGGATGCATTGACCCATATATTCCTGCCGGCACTGGCGCTCGGTGTGAACATGCTCGGTATCTTGATGCGAGTCACGCGCTCGTCGATTCTCGAAGTGATGAACGAGGATTATATCCAAACCGCGCGCGCCAAAGGATTGCGCGAGAAAAACGTCGTCTGGCGCCACGTGACCAGCAACGCCCTCATTCCCGTGATCACGGTCGTCGGCCTCGAGCTTGGCACGCTGCTCAGCGGCTCGATCATTGTCGAAACCGTTTTTGCTTGGCCCGGCAGCGGCAGCTTGCTCATCACCGCGCTCAACGCGCGTGACTATCCGTTAGTCACGGGTATCGTGATGACCTATACGCTGGCATTCGTAGCAATCAATCTTATCATCGACGGACTCTATGCAGTCGTTGACCCTCGAATCCGCTACTGAAAAGAGCGCCAGCGTGCCGCGCGGCTTTCCCCGGCTGCACGTCAAGGCGTTTACCGGCGGCGCCATCGATTTGCTGTTCATCGTGATCGGCATCACCGGGCCGACGTTGGCGCCGCACGATCCCAACAAACAGGAGCTCACGGCGATGATGAAAGCTCCGGAAGGTATCGGCTCGACGCATGCGCTCGGCACAGATAATCTCGGACGCGATATCTTAAGCCGTGTGATTCATGGCTCCCGCGTGTCGCTTC
>VBKX01000034.1:2917-7158 GCA_005879435.1 Deltaproteobacteria bacterium | reverse complement strand
CGGTTCGGCCATTTTTATGAACATTTCCTCCATCCATTCGCCAATTCCGGTGTTCTTGTCCGGGGTCAAATTGAGCGCAAAACTGAATCCCCACGGGCCCGCCCACACCGTGAGCGATGCGTTTGTCGCCGCCACAACACCCTTTGCTTGCACATCCTCAGGCGACCATGAGGGCGCTCCCATACTTTCCGGATGGCCGGAAAGCAGTTTCGACGTATCAGGCGCCGGCGCGCCATTCGGACCCCGGATCTTTGGCGTATGGCAGTCGTTACAGCATTTCGTTTTACGATTGGAACTGCGACGACGATGCGGGTGATGATTTTGATGTTCGTGACTGCCGACGAACTCTAATGCTGCTCCGGCACCCAAACAATCAAAAGTTCGCTTCAGAGTCAGCGCATTTGAATGCCTTCTTTCGGCATTCGTGTGAGATGTTCTCGTCTTGTTCAGTTCGAACCAGCCCTAAATCCTCAGCAAAAATTGAAACAGCCCGCCGGATCGTTTTGGGATCGCCGGCGGGCTGTCGAATAAGCCTCTATCGATCAAGTTCTATGCCGCTGCCTCTTGCGGCGCCTGTGCCTGCCTGCGGCGCGCGCGGCGGCTTTTCTTGGCACCGCCCTTGGACGCTTGTTTTTCGCTCTCCGCGCCGACGAGCTCGATCACGGACATCTGCGCCGCGTCGCCGCGCCGGATGCCGATCTTGATGATCCGCGTATAGCCGCCAGGGCGATCCTTGAAACGCGGCCCGATCGTATCGAACAACTTTCGCACCACCGCTTTATCCTGAACGATGCTCAATGCCTGGCGGCGCGCATGCAAGCTTCCCTGCTTGCCGAGAGTAATCACACGGTCGACCCAGCGGCGCAGTTCCTTGGCTTTCGGATCCGTGGTTCGGATCTTCTCGTCGCGCAACAGCGACGTGATGAGGTTTCGCATCAATGCCCAGCGATGAGCGGAGTTGCGGCTGAGTTGTCTCCCCGACTTCAGATGGCGCATGGCTTAGACCGGCTCCTTCTCCGCGGCGCGCTTGCGCGCGTCTATCTCTTCGCGGGACGGGAAATGCTCGATTTTCATGCCCAGTTCGAGCCCCATTTCCTTGAGAATTTCCTTGATCTCGTTGAGCGATTTGTGGCCGAAGTTCTTAGTCCGAAGCATCTCCTGCTCGGTCTTTTGCACCAACTCGCCGATATATTTGATGTCAGCGTTTTGCAGGCAATTTTGCGAGCGCACCGAAAACTCAAGTTCGTCCACGCTACGGAACAAATTTTCATTCAACGGGATTGCCGGACCGTCATCCTTCTTTTCGGCGCGCGGTTCTTCTTGAAAATTGACAAAAATGCTGACTTGGTCTTGGAGAATCTTGGCGGCGTAAGCCATGGCGTCATCCGGCTTTACGCTGCCATCGGTGTGAACCTCAAACACCACACGATCATAATCCGTGCGCTGCGCGACGCGCGCGTTAGTCACGGTAAAATTCACCTTTTGAATCGGTGAGAAAACCGCGTCGATAAAAATCGTATCCACGGGCGCGCCTTCTTCTTTGTTCCGTTCCGCGGGAACGTAACCGCGGCCCAGCTTAACCAGCAGCTCCATTTCAAGTTTGGCGTCGCGCGACAACGTGGCGATTTTATGCTCGGGATTTAAGATCCCTTGGCATCGATGCGCAGAGTTTGTTGTTCGCTTTCGTTGAGCCGCAATCTAATTTCCTTCAGGTTCAATATGATATCGGCGACATCTTCGGTGACGCCGGCGACTGTCGAGAACTCGTGCAAGATGCCTTTGATGCGTACGGCGACAATCGCCGCGCCCATCAGTGAAGAAAGCATAATGCGCCGCAGAGAATTGCCAATGGTCTGACCGAAGCCACGTTCGAACGGCTCGGCGTAGAACTTGCCGTAGGTTGAGGTCAGAGTTTTCTCTTCCAGCTCCAATTGTTTGGGCTTGATTAGATCCGTCCAATGTTTATACATTGTCGACATAGCGTCTCCCAAGTTCGATCTCACTTCGAATACAATTCGACGATTAGTTTTTCATTGATGGGCATCGTGACATCGCCTCGCGTCGGCAATATTTTGATTCTGCCGCTGCAAGCCTCGCGATCGACCTCGGCCCAGTCGGGAACACCGCGCCGCTGGGCGCCTTCCATGGCCGACTGCACGCGCACCAGTTGGCGGCTCGGCTCTTTCACGGAAACCACGTCGCCCGCTCGAACGGTGTACGATGGAATGTTGACCTTTTTGCCGTTAATGAGTAAGTGCCCGTGTCGAACCATGGTTCGAGCCTCGGCACGCGAGCTGGCAAAGCCAAGCCGGTACGTGACGTTGTCGAGCCGGCGTTCCAGCAGAATCAGCAAAGTCTCACCGGTGATGCCTTTGGTGCGCGAGGCCTCGGCAAAAGTGCGGCGAAATTGTTTTTCGAGCAAGCCGTACATCCGCTTCACTTTTTGCTTCTCGCGCAGCTGAATACTGTATTCAGAAAACTTTGGTCGGCCTTGGCCATGCTGTCCCGGAGGGTAGTTTCGTCGTTCGATGGCGCACTTGTCCGTATAGCACCGCTCTCCCTTGAGAAAGAGCTTCATATTTTCGCGCCTGCAAAGCCGGCACACAGAGTCGGTATATCTAGCCAATCCGTATTCCTCCTCTAATCGTCAAACCCGTCGTCGTTTTGGCGGACGACACCCATTATGCGGGATCGGCGTAACGTCTTTGATCAAGCTGATGTTGATCCCCGCTGACTGGAGGGCGCGCAGCGCCGATTCTCGCCCGGCCCCCGGACCCCGGACAAAGATTTGCACGCTTCGTAAGCCGTGATCCATGGCTTTTTTCGCCGCGCTGTCGGCCGCTTGCTGGGCTGCGAAGGGCGTTCCTTTGCGCGATCCCTTGAAGCCCATCGCCCCCGCGCTCGACCAGGAAATGACGTTGCCTTGGTAATCCGTGATCGTGACGATGGTGTTGTTAAACGTAGAATGAATATGCACCACGCCTTCGGCGATGTTTTTTCGCCCCCGTTTTTTCCGCGCCGCGCGCTCGCTCGCTTTTTGGTCAGTCTGTCCTTCAGTTTTCTTTTCGTCCGTGGCGTCCGCCATAATCAGCTCCTATTAACTTAACCTTTAGAGGGTGCCGTTTTTTTGCCCGCGACCGTCTTGCGCGGCCCCTTACGGGTGCGCGCATTCGTATGGGTGCGCTGGCCGTGCACCGGCAAATTTTTACGATGACGCTGGCCACGATAAGACCCCATATCAAGGTGGCGTTTGATATTTGCGGTGACCTCGCGCCGAAGGTCTCCTTCGACCTTGTAACCCTGTTCGAGGACTTGGCGAATCTTCGCCACGTCATCATCGCTGAGATCGTCGCTCTTCAGATCCAATGAAATGCCGGCCTTTGTTAGAATCTCTCGCGACGAGCTTCGCCCGATGCCGTAAACATACGTCAACGATATCCTCACTCCCTTCGGAATTTCAATCGCTTCAAGCTTGCGTATCAATACAAACGTCAGTTATGATTAGCCTTGACGTTGTTTATGCATGGTATTCTCGCACTGGATTCGTACCACGCCCTTGCGACGAATCACTTTGCATTTACTGCAAATTTTCTTAACCGATGCCCTGACCTTCACGATTTCTCCTATGATTTAACGTTCTCGGAAAATGATCCTTCCCCGCGCCAAGTCATAGGGAGAAAGCTCGATCTTCACTTTGTCTCCGGGGAGTATTTTGATGTAGTGCATACGCATCTTGCCGGAAATATGAGCCAACACCTTATGGCCATTGTCTAACTCTACCCGAAACATCGCGTTGGGCAGTGTTTCCAAAACCGTTCCTGTGACTTCAATGGCATCTTCTTTTGGCATAGGGAACTTTACTACGGCGCTTTTCCTTGCGGCTAAAGTTGACTCAAAATATACGGGCCGTTTTTTGTTATCGCTACCGAATGCTCGAAGTGGGCCGCCAACCTACCATCTTTCGTTACCGCGGTCCAACCGTCCTCTTTTATTTCAACTTCGTAGCTTCCGGCGTTCACCATCGGTTCGATCGCCAGGACCATGCCCTCTTTTAGACGCAGGCCGCGGTCGGGTTCACCGTAATTTGGCACCGGCGGTTCCTCGTGCAATTTCTTGCCGATCCCGTGCCCAACGAAAGCTCGCACCACCGAATAACCGGCGCTTTCAGCGATCCGTTGCACCACCGCTCCTAGGTCGCCTAATCGCTTGCCGTCGACAAGTTCCTCAATTCCCCTGTACAA
>VBKX01000034.1:0-2903 GCA_005879435.1 Deltaproteobacteria bacterium | reverse complement strand
GTAATCGCCGAGTCACCGTAGAAACCTTCGTAGATGACTCCGTAATCTAGACCGATAATATCGCCTTCGCGAAGCGCTCGGTTCGAGGGAATCCCGTGAACAATTTCATCATTGACCGAGGCGCACAAACAACGGGGATAAATCCGACCCGCCACGTTATATCCTTTAAAGGCGGGAATCGCGTTTTTTTTTAACGTGAATTCCTCGGCAATGGCGTCCAACTCCAAGGTCGTCACACCGGGGGCAACACGTTTCTTTAGCTCCTGTAGGACTTCCGCAACGATGACGTTGGCTCGTCTCATGATCTCGATTTCTCGAGCCGACTTGAGCGAAATCACGTCGCTACACCCCTAAGGCCTGGATGATCCGCGCGCGGATCTCGTCAACGTCCCCGACTCCGTCGATTTCCCGCAACAAGCCTTGCCCCCGATAATAATCGACCAAAGGAGCAGTTTGATCTTCGTAGACCTTGAGCCGGTTTGCGATCGTCTCCTCGCGGTCATCGTCGCGCTGATAAAGCGCGCCGCCGCAGCGGTCGCACACGCCCTCTTTCTTGGGAGGTGTGAAAACCACGTGGGAGAGAGCCCCGCAATTGCGACAAGTCCGGCGGCCAGCGAGTCTTTCAATTATGACGTTATGGGGTACCCGGACCGACAAAACGGCACTGAGGCGGATCCCTCTTTGATTGAGAATCGCATTGAGGCTCGTCGCTTGAGGGATCGTTCTCGGAAATCCGTCTAGGATAAATCCCTTTTCGCAATCCTTCTCTTTTAACCGCTCCGCGACTAAGTTGACGATCACGCCGTCCGGCACCAAAGCGCCGCGATTGATGTATTCCGACGCCTCCCTGCCCAACGGCGTCCGTTCCGCCACGGCCTTGCGCAAGATATCACCGGTCGAAATTTGGCAGGCGGAAAATTTTTCCTCGAGCAGTTTTGCCTGAGTTCCCTTCCCTGCGCCCGGCGGACCCAGCAATACGACGCGCGCTTCTGCAGCCACGCTTAGCCCCTTCTTCCGCGCAACCGCCCCCGCTTCATAAATCCTTCATAATTGCGGGTGATCAAATGAGTTTCCATTTGCGCCACGGTATCCAACGCCACACCAACGACGATCAACAGCGCCGTGCCGCCGAAATAGAAAGGCACATTAAACTGCCGGACCAATATGGTCGGCAGAAGTGAAACGATACACAGATAAATCGCGCCGCTCAACGTGATCCGTGACAGCACTCGCTCAATGTATTCGGCGGTCTTTTGTCCGGGCCGAATGCCGGGAATATATCCCCCCGCCTTTTTCATATTCTCCGCGACGTCGCTCGGATTGAACACCACGGCCGTGTAAAAGAAAGCAAAAAAGATGATCAGAATAATGTAGACCAAATCATGCAGCCAAGTGCCTGGCGCCAGCGCCCCGGAAGCCGTTTGTACCCACGGGTGATTGGCAAATTGCGCTAAGGTCGCCGGGAAAATCAGGATCGACGACGCAAAAATCGGCGGTATCACGTTAGCGGTGTTGATCTTCAGAGGCAGGTGCGAAGTCATGCCGCCGTACATTTTGCGGCCCACAACGCGCTTCGCATATTGCACCGGTATGCGCCGTTGACCCCGTTCCACAAAAATAATCGCGCCGACGACAAGCACGCTGAGAGCGAGAATCAGCAAAGCCACCAAGGGTCCTAATTCCCCTTCACGCATGAACTGCAAAGTCGTAGTGACCGCCGATGGCAACCGTGCGACGATGCCGGCAAAGATGATCAACGAGATGCCGTTGCCAATTCCGCGTTCGGTGATCTGTTCTCCGAGCCACATGATAAAAGCTGTCCCCGAGGTCAAAGTGATCACGGTCATCAATCGGAATCCCCAGCCGGGAGTCAACACCAAACTATGGCCCCCTGAAATCTGCGTGCCTTCCAACCCTACGCTGATCATAATCCCCTGAATGATCGACAACACCACGGTGCCGTAACGAGTGTATTGGGTGATCTTGCGCCGCCCGATTTCGCCTTCCTTAGACAGTCTTTCCAAGTAGGGAAAAACCACGGTCAGGAGCTGCAAAATAATCGACGCGCTGATATAGGGCATGATGCCCAGCGAAAATACCGAAAACTGCTCCAGCGCACCGCCGGAAAACAGATTGAGGAAACCGAACAGAGTATTTTTTTGCTGATCGAAGAAGGCCGCCATGGCCTGGCGGTCAATCCCCGGCGTCGGCACATGCACGCCTAGGCGATACACCGCCAGCATGCCCAACGTGAATAACAGGCGGCGGCGCAGCTCGGGAATGCGCGAGGCGTTTTGAAACCCGCTAAGCATGAAGTGTAATTAACTCCGCTTTCCCGCCAGCAGCCTCGATCTTCTGTTTCGCCGTTGCGGAAAAGCCATGGGCTCGCATAGTCAGGGCCTTTGAGAGAGAGCCTTCGCCGAGAATTATTACGCGCCTATTCTTGCCGCCAATCAAGCCATGCTGGGCCAAGTTTTCCGGAGTGATTTCGCCGCCAGCGAGCGATTCCAGCTGGTTAAGATTAACCGCCGCCATTTGCACGCGGAAAATATTGTGGAAACCCCGCTTCGGCAAGCGGCGCTGCAACGGCATCTGGCCGCCTTCGAATCCCGGCTGGACATTGCCACCCGAGCGCGCGCCCTGGCCCTTGTGCCCGCGACACGAGGTCTTGCCGTGCCCGGAGCCGTCGCCGCGTCCCACGCGTTTGCGTTTCTTGTTCGAGCCGGGCGCCGGCTTTAAATCTTTAAGTCTCATCATCAACGAATCTCCGCTAGTACTTTGCCGCGCCGGTCGGCAATCTCCTCCGGAGCGCGCAGTTCGCGCAAGGCTTCGATCGTGGCCTTGACCATGTTATGCGGGTTGTTGGAGCCGATGCATTTCGTCAATACGTTTTGAATCCCGGA
>VBKX01000279.1 GCA_005879435.1 Deltaproteobacteria bacterium | reverse complement strand
CGGGTTTTGGTAAATTACGCCACCATCTTTTGCAACGTCCGTCCTAGAGCCACCAAACTATTAACGTTGTGCACCGACAGAAACAAGTCCAGATAGGGCAGCGCCGCTTGCATGCCTTTGCAGAGCGGCTCGTAATTCTCGCTCGCCAAGAGCGGGTTGAGCCAGATAATTTTTTTGCAGCGGCGTTTGAGATCCTGCATCTCGCGCTCGAGCAAGCTTACGTCGCCCCGGTCCCAGCCGTCGCTGATGATCACGACCACGGACCGATGCGTCACCATGCTCGGCGCGAAGTCGCGGTTAAACGTATGCAACGACCGGCCGATGTTGGTGCCGCCGGACCAGCCGAGAATGCTGCCGGAGATTTTGTCCAGAGCGTTGACGATGTCCTTGGTCCGAATCAGGTGCGTAATCCGGCTGAGCGAAGTGCTGAAGACAAAAGTCTCAACGCCCCACAGTTCGTTCTGCAAGCCGTACATGAATTGAATCAAAAATCGGCTGTAGCAGTCCATCGAGCCGCTGACATCGCACAACAGCACGACCTTGGTTTTCTTGATACGCTTTTTGCGATGCACCAGATCGATGACCTCGCCGCCGTATTTCATGCTGCGGCGCATGGTCCAGCGGGGATCGATGGTGTTCCCTTTGCGGCCGATCTTTTTGCGCCGGCTGATTTGGGTGGCGATCTTGGTCGCGATCAAGAGAATCGCACGCGCGATGGCGCGGCTCTCTTCGACGCCCATCTCGCTAAAGTCTTTGCGGTTCATCAGCTCTTGCGGGCTGTACGTCGGCACTGAAAACTCATCCACATTTTCGAGCTGCAAATCTTCCTTGCCGAGAGTCTCCGCCGTGGCTTCATCCAGGCCACCTTCTTCGTCGCCGCCCTGCGGCGCGTCCGATTCGGTCGGTGTGCCTTCGATCTCCATGGTTTCCATCGGCACCCGCTCGTAGCTCAGCTCACGCCAGAAACAGTCGAACAACATATCGAATGCCGGGAAATCTTCTTTCTGCGAGATCATGTTGGCGCGCAACAGCGCTCGGAAATCCGTCTTCTCGGCAAGATCGACGTGCTCCACGGCGCGCGCCGTGTCGAGCACCTGGCTCAGGCTGACTTTCACGCCGAGTTGTTTTAACGCCCGGGCGAAGGCCATCAAGTTCGGCAGAGTCCCCTTGCCACGCGCCGAAGCTACGCTGTTGACGGCGGCAGCGATTGTTTCAGCAGTGACGTCCATCGAACGCTAGCTCACCATTTCCGGCGACGCTCTCAGCAGGGCGTCCAAGTTCAGTTGACGCCCTTCCACCTGATCACGCAGGTGGTGCAAGTCCTCGCGATACTTGAACACACAACCCATGGTCTCGACGACAGTCTTGTCGTCCAAGCTTTTGCGGTTGAGCGCGATCAATGCCGACGCCCAATCCAGGGTTTCAGCGACACCGGGACGCTTGTAAAAATTCATCTCGCGGACTTTCTGCATGAAGGCGCAAATCTGCTGCGCCATCTTCGCTTCCACTTCAGGAAACTTGGTGGTGATGATCTCATACTCCTTTTCAAAGGTCGGGTACTCGATCCAATGGTACAGGCAGCGCCGTTTGAGCGCATCGTGAATTTCGCGCGTGCGGTTGGACGTCAGAAACACGTAGGGTCGGTGTTTCGCGGCGATGGTGCCGAGCTCGGGGATGGTAATTTGAAAATCCGATAGCACCTCCAGCAAAAAAGCTTCGAACTCCATGTCGGCACGATCGATCTCGTCGATCAGCAGCACCGGCGGGTTGGCGCCGTCGGTTTGGATCGCTTCGAGCAGCGGCCGCTTGACCAAATAGTCTTCACTGAAAATCTCGGTCTCGACCTTATGTTTATCGCCATGCTCGACTTCTTCGAGCTTGATGCGCAGCATCTGCTTTGGATAATTCCATTCGTAGAGAGCCGTGTTGGCATCAAGCCCTTCGTAACACTGGAGCCGAATCAGCTTGGCGTCGAGGACCTTGGCCAGAACCTTGGCGATCTCGGTTTTACCCACTCCCGCTTCACCCTCCAGCAACAACGGCTTGCCCATCACTAACGAAAGATAAACCACCGTCGCCAAGGCGCGGTCGCAAACGTATTTTTCCTTGAGAAGAATCTCCTGGACCTGATCGATCGTAAGTTGGTTCGGATTCACGCTCGCCTCACTTGTAATATTGCTGGCCGGTCACACCGCAGCATAAGTCAACCTGCGGCGAGAATAATCACCCGGATCGTCTATCCGGGGAACGCTCCAGCCTCGTTGGAAATCAAATTACGATACTCCCTTTCACCGGCCTGATCAATGTCAGTGCTCCAACGTTGTTTCCGCTCTTGCCGCGCGTTCGATTTCAGCCCGAAATGGAAATTGGAGCGCGCATCATTGTTAGTTATGCGTGCGCCCCTAATTCATCATAACAAACCGCTGTACGTTAGGAAAATCCCTGCGAGCGGCGGGATTCCCACGAGTTCCGCGTACTCTCAACCCGCGTGGACGGAAAAGATAACGACCGCGATGGGAAAGGATCTGACGGCCGACTAGTTTGGCTTGACGACTTTATCGCTCCACTTTTAGTGATGGTAGGGGCGCTGTCGAGTTTGCGGCCACGTAGGCATGCTTGAACTGATTGAAACCCGCCAGGGTATTCTTCATTTGATTCGCCACATGAAGTTCAGAGAATCGCCCGACGCGCACCCGATGCCAGGTTTTGCTCTCGTTTTGAAAGATCATCACATAGGCGTCGTAACCTTGCTCTCGCAAGGAATTAACCATCGCCTGTGCAGACTTCTGTTCCGCCAACGCAGCAACTTGAACCGCCCATAGGCGATTCAATTTGATCTTTGCCGGAATCGGCATGGGCGTGGGCGCGACGAGGGTCAAATTGGCGGCGGTGAGCGCGTACGCCGGCTGTCTCGCTGCGCGCTCTGCTCCGCTGGGTTCGCGATTCTCAGCTACCGGCGCGTTGGTGGATGGTTTGTTAAATGGTGCGGGCACGGGGAAATGACTTGCCGCTATACCGCTCCCCAGGCTGGGCTGCAACGGGGTATCGCGAGACAACATCGCTGGCGGTTCCACCCCCAAAGGCGCTAGGGATGCCCCTGGAGGGGGTGGTCGATTGCCGGGTGTCTGCGTAGGCGGTTGTTGGCCGCCGGGCATGTCCGGAACCGGTGCGATTTCCTCGGGTCGCGGTCTCGGTAACAACCTGGCTCGATCTCGCGCCAACCGTTCAAGCTCGTTTCTAAGGGTCGATAACTTGTTTTTGAAATCCGTTGATACGGTCTGTGAATCGTCTCGGTTACGAATGACGTGGGGCGTAATGAGCATGATTAGTTCAGTACGCTCGGAATCGTCGTTTGTCGTCGCGAAAAACCGTCCGATAACCGGTATATCCATCAGATACGGAATTCCACTCCTTGTCCGATTTTTATTATCCGTGATAATCCCGCCGATCACCAAGCCATCGCCGTCCTGAACGACGGCGGACGTCTCCGCTTGGCGCGTATCGAACGCTGGAAAGGTATCGGGCCCCACGGTCATGTTCTTGTCTCGCCGCTGGCTGACCTCGGCAAGTATCTGCAAGTTGACCAATCCCTGAGAGTTAACTTGCGGGATGATAGTCACGATTCTGCCCGTGTTGCGGTATTGAATGGACGTGCTCTGTGCCACGGTACCGACCTGCGATGTCGTCGTCCCGGTGGCTATAGGCTCCTCGGTGCCGACTTGGATGCGCGCTGGACGATTGTCGGATGCAAGGATCGAAGGCGACGAAAGAACCTTGAACCGGGAGTCCGCCTGCAAAGCGTTCACGAATGCTTTAACGTCCTTGCCGCCGAAGACTCCACTTATCCCGCCACCGAATACGTTGTTTGTCGGAAAAGCGTCACCGAGGGTCCGTATGGCGCCCGCAGAGCCGAATTTCTGGCCGAAAATAGTGGCGGGATTGCGCCGAAGAATCTCATAGTCGACTCCAAGAGACTGACTGTCGGTGAGCGTTACCTCCGCGATGAGGACGTCTAAAAGAACTTGGCGCGGAATCGCGTCAAGATCTTTGAGAATATTCTTGACGTTCTGAAACTCCTGAACGGTACCGTAGACGATCAGCGAATTG
>VBKX01000278.1:240-5523 GCA_005879435.1 Deltaproteobacteria bacterium | reverse complement strand
TCCGCGCGCAGATCGCCGCGCTTGGCACGAATGTTCTGATCGTGTTGCCTGGAAGCAACGTGCAGGGCGGCGTTAGAGCCGGCTTCGGCAACGTCACTACCCTGCTTGATAGCGACGCTAAGGCGATGGCGCGCGAGTTGCCTTCGGTGGCGTTTGTCTCACCGGTGCTGCGGCGTCAGGATCAAGTGGTCGCGGGAAACTTGAACTGGGGCACTTTGGCCCAAGGAGTCGCGCCGGAGTTTCAGCAGATTCGCGACTGGCAAGTGGCGGAGGGCCGTTTTCTTCACGAAGGCGACATGGATAGCGCCGCCAAAGTCGCCGTCGTCGGCCAGACGGTGGCGCGCCAGCTCTTCGGCAACGACGATGCCTTGGACGCGGTCATCCGCATCCGAAACATCCCGTTCCGTGTGGTCGGCGTCCTCGGCGCAAAAGGACAGACGGGACAGGGCACGGATCAAGACGATACGATCATGATTCCCTACACGACCATGCAGAAGCGGCTCATGCGCATCACCTGGGTTCAGAGCATCGTCGTCAAGGCGGTGAGCGCCGAGCGGGTCGAAGAAGCCCAGGAACAGATTACTTTGCTTTTGCGCCAGCGCCACCGCATCGGTCCCGAGCGCGAAGACGATTTCAACGTGCGCAATCTATCCGATATCGCCGAGGCGGCCACGACCACGGCCCGCGTCATGGCCGTCTTGCTCGGCAGTGTCGCGTCGATTTCTCTCCTCGTCGGCGGTATCGGCATCATGAACATCATGCTCGTGTCGGTGACGGAAAGGACGCGCGAAATCGGCATCCGTATGGCCGTGGGCGCGCGTAGCCGCGATATCATGCTGCAATTTCTCGTCGAGGCGGTAGTCATGGCTGCCACCGGCGGACTGATCGGCATACTTCTCGGCATCGGCAGCTCGGAAGTCCTCAAACAGTGGGCGCAATGGCCGACACTGATCAGCCCGACGATCGTCGCGATCGCCTTTCTTTTCTCCGGCGCTGTAGGCGTCTTCTTTGGCTTTTATCCGGCAAAAAAAGCCGCGAGTCTAGATCCCATCGAAGCCTTACGATACGAGTGACCATCGCCATCTGGAGTCCCTCTGCGCGCTGGGTTGTGGATGCAACGCTCAAAGTATCCTGGCGTAGTTGTGCTATTCGACGGCGCTGCTGGGCCGATGGAATTGTGGCTCGCGATACGTGGCGGTCTGGTCAAGCCGTGAGTGGTGCAAGCGAATCGCGTGTTCCTGTTTTGGTCACGGGTTGGACTCCATGGATAGAGCCCAATTTGCGATCCGTTAACCCTGGCCAGCGCACGTATCGTGATTCGAAGCAAGTGTTCTTGTCGCGGCAGATTGTGTCTGCCGGGCTGAGCAAGTACCATCGGATAAAGGAAAAATATGGCTCAAAAGTCAAAAACGAGCGTGATTGTTAAAGAGCTCATGATGAAGAGTCCTGCCACGCTGGACCAAAACGGGACTGGCGGAAGACATCATGCATCTCGGCCGCATCCGTCATATGCCGGTCGTCGATGAAGGAAGACTCGTCGGCATCGTCAGCCAACGGGATTTATTTCGCTCGGCGTTGGTTACGGCCCTGGGATTTGGCCGCAAAACGAGCCGCACCCTGATCAAATCGATCAGGGTTAAGGAAATCATGACCAAAAAGCTAATTACGATCGCTCCGGATGTGAATATCAAAGAGGCAGCCCGTCAGATGGTCGAAAAACAGATCGGCTGTCTTCCAGTCGTGGAAGGTGATCGCTTGATAGGGATCATCACAGAGACGGATATTTTGCGCTACGTGGCCGAGAATTGAGAAGAATCCTTCGCGCAGTGGAAAAGTTGACGTTTTCAGCGCGGGCACGAAGAACCGCGGCGGAATGATAGCCGTGGTCTTGGACGGGGAGAGCCTCCGGCCCGCTAAAACAACGGCTCCGCGATTTGTTCGGTCGGTGCGACGGTCCGAGGTGTCGGTAGAGTCTCATGCCGAACAATTCCGATAGACAGCTTTTTTGCGGTCGATCTGGCTGGCACATTCGTGTTTGCCGTCGAGGGCGCGACGACTGCCTTAGGGAGCAGCCTCGACGTCTTCGGCGTTATGATGTTATCGTCCCCAACCGCTTTGAGCCGCGGGATCATGCGCGCTCTACTGATCGGCGCTGTTCCGTCTCTATCGATTCGCGGACTGGCGCTATGTCGTCGTGGCGTTTAGCAGCGGCGCCGTTGCGCTCCTTTTCTATACCTTCGTACAGCAGACTCCTTCCCCGGTCGCCGTTGGGCTGGACGCGGCGGGCTTGGCTTTGTTTGCCGTTTCGGGAGCGGGGAAAGCTCGCCTATGAACTACATTCCGTTCATGGCGATTTCTAGTGGGCACGATTACAGCGTGGGCGTCGGGGACGGTACGCAATATTTTGCTAGCGCGCGTACTGGTCTTTCTACGAGCGATATTTACGCGGTGACCGCTCTGACGGGATCGGCGAGCATGATCACCGGGCTCAAACTGGACTTGCTGCGTTCACTTATAACTGCTTTGGGTGCTGTCGTTTGTTTCGTCCTTCGAATCGTCAGCGTGTCGCAGCATTGGAATCTGAACCAAGCAATTGTTAGAAGAGCTAGCCTCGCGCCCGAAAAACCAAAGTCCGGCGGCGTGATTTCCAATGAGTTGTAAAACGCGCTAGGAGCTATCGATTTGAACGCAATCGCATCATTTTTAGGCAACGACTCCGGCAATTTGTTTCAATTCATCAAATATGGAGTCAGCGGATGCATCGCCACGGCAATCCACATTATTATTTTTCACCTTGTCGCGTGGAAAGTGTTTTTTGCCATGCAAGCGGAGGATTGGTTTGTTAGGGTTTTCAATCTACCGGTACAAGAGCTGGACGACGCTACCCGCTCGCGCAACTCGATGTTCAGCAATGCTACGGCGTTTTTAGTTTCTAACTTGGTGGCGTACCTAATCAACATTTACTGGGTATTCGTTCCCGGCCGTTATCATTGGGTCTTGGAAATCACGCTTTTCTATTTGGTCTCGGGCGTCGCGATCGTTATCGGAACGTCGATCATGGGGGTGCTGATCCGGCGTTTCGGGATGCTAACAACCTATGCTTTCGCTTCCAACCTATTTGCCGCCCTAATGATCAATTATGCCATGCGTAAGTTCTTTATTTTCAACGGATAGGCGTTGGCGCGCTGTATTCGCGCAGCTCTGTTCTGCGCGCCACTTGCCAGCAACGATTTCTTGTGTAGTCAGGAGGTGTGCACATGGAGATAATCGGATTTGTCGGTTTGGGTACCATCGGCGGGGCGATTGCCAGGAATATCCAAAAGGCCGGCTATCCCCTGATGGTCCATGACATCCGACCGGAAGCGCTCGAACCGCTCGTCAATGCGGGAGCTCGGTCAGCAGAATCGGCTGTGGAGGTAGCCCGGCATTGCCGGGTAGTTTTCACGTCGTTACCCGGACCGCCAGAGGTGGAAGCCGTGGCCCTTGGCCCAAACGGCCTTTTGCACGGAGTGCATGACGGCAGTCTCTATGTTGATCTTTCCAGCAGCTACCCAGATCTTATACGGCGCATTGACTCTGAGTTTCGGTTGCGTGGCGCGCGAGTCATGGACGCACCGCTCATTGTCGGGAAACAGGGAATTGCGAACCGAAGCGTTCAGGTGCTGGCATCTGGTGCGCGAGCAGCCTACGAGGAAGTAAAGCCGCTCCTCGACACCTTCAGCGACACGCTGGTCTACACCGGGGACTTGGGAACCGGAACCGTGATTAAATTGGCGCACAACCTGGTTCGACGTGGCATTCAATTGGCAATCGGTGAAGGGATTGTTTTGGGCGCAAAAGCCGGGATCGACCCTCAGGTTCTATGGGATTGCATGCACTGGGGACTGGATGTCCAGCTGCATCAGTTGGTAAAAACTTTCTCGGCGACGATCTTCAAAGGAAACTACGAGTCTCCCGCGAGTTTCAACATCGCCCTGTCCCGAAAGGACGTCGGACTGGCGACGGAGCTGAGCCGCCAGCACAATGTGCCGATGCCGATTGCCGCGTTGGTCGAGCAAATCATGGTTCAGGCTGTCGGCCGCGGCTGGTCCGAGCAGAGCACTGCGTCCCTTTTCCGTCTTCAAGAAGAAGCCGCCGGTATCGAGGTGCGGAAATAATCGGATAGAGATGGTCGCTTTGCCGCGTTATTATCCGAGCGGCGAATCGCGTCCGGTCAGTATAGCGATTGTCCGACTTATAAATACCCGACGAAGTGGTTGCGCAACGCCAGACTAGTTCCCTTCTGACGGAAACCGCATTTTCGGTCTTATTGCGATCAGCGCAGCCGCGCCAGGAAATAGGCCAGATCCTGAATCTGCTCGTCACTAATCAGGTAAAGCACGTCCGCCATCGACGCATCGTAACCGCGGCGAGTGTTGTTTTTGTATTCGCGCAAGGCTTTGACGACGTACTCTTCGCGCTGGCCGGCGAGGCGAGGCAAAAGTTGCAGCGGTGCTGCTCGCTGAGTTCCCGGGCGCGCGCCATCCGATCGAAGTCCACTGGACCGCCGGCGGGGTCGGGCGGCGGGAGCTTGGTGAGATAAGCGGCAATGTTGCGCAAGTCATCGTCCTTGAATCCTTGCATGACCTGATTCATCGCTTCGACGACGCGTAATTTGTCTCTAAACATGAGCAGCTGGATGGTGAGGTAGAAAACCGGCTGGCCGCCGAGCGAAGGCACTTCGGGGATAGCCGATTGCCCTTTTACGCCGTGACAGGCGAGGCATGGAGCGATCTGTGCGTCGACGGTGTCGGCGTGGGTGGGAAGCGCCGAGAACACAAAGAGTGTGGCGGCGATGCTAGGCATGAGGACGCGCATAGGAATGCAGGCGCTCATGCAACATAGGAAACGATGCCGCCGATTCGACCTGCGCGAGGCGTTCAACGCGTGGCGACCTTAGCGCTGCCGTAGGTCACTCGGTAAACTGCGCCGGCGTGGTCGTCGGAAACGAGCAACGATCCGTCCTTCATCATCTGCACGTCGACGGGCCGGCCGCTGTATTCGTTGTTCTGCAGAAAGCCGGTGAGAAACGGCTCTTGGGATTTTACGCTGCCGTCCTTGTTCAGTCTCACGACGATGACGTCGCCGCCGATTTTTTTGGTTCGGTTCCACGAGCCATGGCGTGCGATGAAGATCGCGTTCTGGTATTGGCTCGGAAACATTTTGCCGGTGTAAAAGCGCATGCCGAGGGCGGCGGAGTGTGGGCCGAGCAATGCCACGGGTTTCTCGAACTCATCGCACGAG
>VBKX01000278.1:0-228 GCA_005879435.1 Deltaproteobacteria bacterium | reverse complement strand
TTGGTGACCCGGTTGAGCTCGTCTTCGGGAAGGTCCTCCGATAACCAGTCGCGTCCATTGTCGGTGAAATAAAGTTCCTTCGTCACAGGGTGCCAGTCGAAGCCGACCGAGTTGCGCACGCCGCGCGCCGCCACGTCGGCGCCGCTGCCGTCAAGATTGACCCGCCGGATCTGGCCGTTGGTCGCGGGCGGCTCGCAGATATTGCATGGTGAGCCGACGTTTACGTAG
>VBKX01000280.1 GCA_005879435.1 Deltaproteobacteria bacterium | reverse complement strand
TTCGATTTGTTCTCCGAAGTGGTGCAGATTGATGATGATCTCGCGGATGCCGTAATGGCGCAACAGCAATAATGCGTACTCGATCATGGGCCGTCCCGCGACGGGGACGAGGGCTTTAGGTTTGCTGTCGGTGATCGGCCGCAGGCGTGTGCCTTGGCCCGCGGCCAAGACCATCGCTTTCATTGCATCGCCTCGAAATTGTCGAGCAGTAAATTCAGTATCGCTTGTGTTTGCGGGACGCTCGCGAGATTGCGTTTAAGGCGCCGCACCGTCGACGGGACGAATTTCATGTAGCCCGGCTTGCCCTTGACGAGATCGAGATAATAGAAACGGCCGACCACTTTCAGGTCTCTCTGAATAGTCGACAAGCGGTAAATCTCGAAAAATTCATCGGCGGAGTTTAGGCCTCCGTTCAGCTCGCGGCTCCGGTCGATATAATAACGAACGAGCCGCTCTTCGAGCGGCGGCCGAACGACGCTGTCCGTGATCCGGTCGTTGAGGAGGGAAGCGAGATCGTATTGCGGCGGCGCCATCAATGCGTCTTGAAAATCGATGATCCTGACCGCTTCGTTACAAATCATCAAGTTCCAACTATGATAGTCGCGATGGCTCAAACAGGGCGTTTGGCGATCCAGCCGTGCGGCGATCACGGCGAACGATTTGCGCAACTGGTCGAGCGCGGTGCCGCTGATGGCCGAGCCCGGGCGCTTTTCCAGACCCCATTCGATGAAGTGCGCGAACTCCCACATGTAGAGTTTAAAATCGAAACGCTGCTGGAAGGCGATGCAGGAAACGTCGCGATTTTGGGTGCCGCGGATTTGTAAGTTCAGTAGCTCGTCGATGGCCTTTTGATACCACGCAAGGACGTCACTCTCTGACAGCCCTTGGACTCGGTCCCAAAGCGCGGTGTCGCCGAGGTCTTCAAGCAATAAAATCCCTTCCTCTTGCCACTGGCCGTAGAGTTGCGGGACACTAACGCCGGTCCGGCTGAGAAAACGGTGCATGTTCAAGAAGGGCAGTTCTTTAGGGCCTTCCTTGAAAATCGCCAGCTCTTCGCTTGATAGCGGCAGTGAGCTTCCCGCCGGCAGCTCCATGATGATGATGGATGGCGGCGTGCCGGAGCCGCTGACATGTGCCCGGTAATAACGCCGGCTCGACGCGTCGCCGGCGAGCGGCGCGAGCGACGTCAACGTCGCATGAGCGCCGTAGACCGCTTGGATCTTATCGGTGATTCGCTGCTGGATGGGCTCGGTCACACTCGGCCTTAGACCATTCGATTACACGGTGGGCAATGGGTAAATGGCGCCGACGCCGTCGGTGCGCTACACTTCTCACGAGCCGCCGAATCCGATGGTGACTTTGCCGGCTTCGACGATGACGGGCACTTGGCGACGGCCGTTGGAGAGCTTGAGCATGCGCGCAAGGGCTTGGTCGTCTTCGAGGACGTTGAAATACTCATGGGGAGTTTTGCGGCGCGTGAAAGCCTCCCGGGCACCCGCGGTGTACGGTCAGAGATCTTTTCCGAAGATAAGAACTTTTTCATCCATGTTCGTTGCGATGCTTCTTTGTTCAATAAGACTCTTTCCAAAAATAGGCGCGCAAGGGTTAAATTGCAAGCGAGCTAACCCCTGTGTTACTTTCCTAAGAATTTACCGCATTGTTTCTATAACGGAGACTCAGCCGTGTCGATTCGCATCGCGATCGCCCAAATAAATCCAAAGCTCGGTGACCTCGACGCCAATATGAGGCTTTATAAGGAAAATATTCGCCGGGCGACCAAGGAGGCGGCGGATCTCTTGCTTTTTCCCGAGTTGAGTCTCACGGGTTACTATCTTCGCGACACGGTTCCCAACGTCGCGCTGACACTGAATGCCGCGGAAAGGAAAACACTCAAGGAGCTGAGCCGTGAGCTGCCGTTCGTCGCCGGGCTCGTCGAAGAAAGCGCCGACCATCGGTTTTTCAATGCCGCGGTCTATTTTGAAAAGGGCGAAATTCGCCACACGCATCGCAAAGTCTACCTGCCGACCTACGGCATGTTCGACGAGCAGCGCTATTTCGCCGCTGGCGACCGTATTCGCGTCTTCGATTCGAAATTCGGCCGCTTGGCGCTGCTGGTCTGTGAGGACCTGTGGCACCCGTCGACGATTTATCTAGCCGCTTTGGACGGCGCGCTGGCGGTTCTCTGTCCGTCGGCCAGCCCGCTGCGCGGCATCGTCGACGCGCAAGCTCAGGACGATAACGCGCGCTATTGGGAAATGATCAACCGTACCTACGCGGAGACCTACAGTCTGTTCATGGTGTACGGCAATCGCTGTGGTTTCGAGGACGGCGTCGGTTTTTGGGGCGGTTCGGAAATCGTCGATCCTTTTGGCCAGCGTATCGCCAAAGCGAAATACTATGAGGAAGATTTTCTCGTCGCCGATATTGCGCTGGAATCGGTGCGCCGCAAACGCACGATGTCGCCGCTGCTGCGCGATGAGGACATCGATCTGACGATCAATGAATTGATGCGGATTCGCGAGCGGCCGGCGGCGCATTTCGTGCAAAAGCTCAAAGGTTCGAAAGTTCAACGCTTCAAAGCGTCAAAAAAGCGAAAGCGCTAGCCTCTGCCTGCCCGCTGTAACGGTCATGATCCAAATTCCTACCAACGCGCCGCTGTTGGGCGAGATTCTCACCGGATTTATCCGCAATGAAGTGCACAAGACCGGCTTGAGCAAAGCCGTCGTGGGACTATCCGGCGGCGTCGATTCGGCGCTCAGCGCCATGCTGGCGGCCAAAGCGCTCGGGGCGAAAAACGTATTGGCTATTTTGATGCCCTACAAAAGCTCCAATCCCGGTAGCCAGACGCATGCCGAGATGGTTGTGCAGAAAATCGGCCTCGAATCGCTGGTTGTCGATATCACGCCGCAAATCGATGCCTACTTCGAGCGCTTCCCGGATGCCGATGCGCGTCGGAGCGGTAACGAGATGGCGCGCGAGCGCATGACGATACTCTACGATCATTCGGCGCGTTGGAACGGCTTGGTGATCGGCACGAGCAACAAAACCGAACTGCTGCTCGGTTACGGAACGCTGCATGGCGATATGGCGTCGGCGATAAATCCGCTCGGCGATCTTTACAAGACGCAGGTCTGGGCGTTGGCGGAAGCGATCGGCGTGCCATCAGTGATAGTCGCGAAGGAGCCCTCAGCCGATCTCTGGGTGGGTCAAACCGACGAGGGAGAGTTGGGATTCACTTACCGGGAAGTGGACAAGCTTCTCTATATGATGGTCGACCAGCGTTGCACTAAACCGGAACTAATTACTTTAGGATTTACCGAAACGTTCATCGACAGAGTTGCTCTCCAAATCATGACTTCACAATTTAAGCGACGCCTGCCGGTGATCGCCAAAGTGTCGCAACGAACCATCGACCGCGATTTTCGCTATTCGCGGGATTGGGGCAAGTGAGTATTGAATTACGAGTGCTGTGGCCGGAGTTTCTTACTCGGCGCTCAGGCTAAATATGGCTGGAGTCCTGTATATTGTCCCAACTCCGATCGGCAACCTCGAAGATATCACGCTGCGGGCGCTGCGCGTTCTCAAAGAAGCAGATCTGATCGCCGCCGAGGACACTCGTCATACTCTCAACCTGCTCAATCATTACGGCATTAAAACGCCGCTGACGAGTTATCACGAGCACAACGAGAGAACCAAGGCGCAGTCTCTAGTCGAACGCCTACTTGGCGGCGAGAATATCGCGCTGGTGTCCGATGCCGGTACGCCGGCGATTTCTGACCCGGGTTATCGGCTGGTTGTCGATGCAATTCACGTCGGCATTCGAGTTATTCCCCTTCCTGGGGCAGCGGCGCTGACCGCTGCGCTCAGCGCCGGCGGTTTACCCACCGATCGTTTTGCCTTCGAGGGTTTTCTTCCGGCCAAAAAGCAGGAGCGAAGGGCGAGGCTGCAAGAGCTCCGGCAAGATGCTAGGACCTTGGTTATCTACGAGGCGCCGCATCGGTTAAACGAATCGTTGCAAGACATGCAGCAAATCCTGGGCGACCGAGAAATCGTCGTCGGTCGCGAGCTCAGCAAAGTTCACGAAGAATTTTTGCGCGGCACCTTGAGCGAAGTGATGCCCCGGCTCGCTGATCGCGAGGTTAAAGGCGAAATCACGATCGTCGTGCACGGGTGCACCGAGGAATGCCAAGTGTCCGAAGAAAATATCGGCACGGAGATTCGTCGACTGATCAATGAAGGAATGGGCATGAAGGATCTCTCTGAGGTGCTGGGCGAGCGCCATCATGTCTCCAAGCGGCAAATTTACCAGTTGGCGTTGAAGCTGAAGAGTGAGAAGGGCGATCGATGAGAGATGCGGCTAGCGCGCAATGGCGAAGCCGCGAAAAGCATGCTCCGGGGTTTCCCAGCGGACGTCGACGTCGGTCACGCGCGCGCCCGGAGGGCCGCACTGGCACCACGCGATCAGCTGCTCGATCTTGCCACGCGAGCCTTCCGCGATAGCTTCCACCGAGCCGTCGGGACAATTCATCACCCAGCCGGTCAATCCGAGCTTTTGCGCCTCTTGGAGCATTGACGCGCGGTAATATACACCTTGAACCCGGCCCGTGATTTTTACATGGGCGCGGCCCGTTTCGGAGGAGTTGTCCGTATTCACTTCTCGGATATCTAGCCGACGATGGTCAAGGCCGCAAGGCCGAGATCGGATCACAAATGCCTTGCAAAAGATTTGACAAGCGAGCTTTGACTTTTGTAGGCTGGCGCCGTTTCGCAAGGGGTCCGGTTACCGAAGAGCGCGCCGAGGGAGTGTTCCCGCGAATGAGACCCGTTTGAGGCCTTGCCCTTTGGCTAAGTCGATCCGTTTAATGACCGTTGATTGAACCCACAAGGAGGGCCAAGATGGGAGCAAAGTTATACGTTGGGAACCTCTCCTATAACGTGACAGAGGAAAGGCTCCAACAGCACTTCGAGCAACATGGCTCGGTGGTCAGCGCGAGGATCATTACCGACAAGTTTAGCGGACGGTCTAAAGGTTTCGGCTTCGTCGAAATGAGCTCGGATCAAGAAGCTGAAAAAGCGACCAACGCGCTGAACGGCACCGACTTCGAGGGGCGCAATATCGTCGTCAGCGAAGCGCGGCCGCAGGCACCGCGCGACTCGCGCTCCGGCGGAGGATTTGGCGCTGGCGGCGGCCGACCGCCGCGCCGCGATCGCTACTGATCCTTGGACGACAATAAAAGTGACAAAGTAAGACTGGACAACACCTACGGTTGAGACAAAAAGTTGCGAAACCGACTGGGTCTCCAAGGAGCCAGGCTCCAAGTGATTAAGTAGAGCCGACGCATACAAGAATTTCTGAAGATCGAATTTTCTTCCCAAGACAGCCGGCGAACTTTGTAAGTCAAAAGTCGATTCTTCACACCCACGGTAAGCTCGGCTTGCTTTAGCTAACGAGCAAGATACGAGCGCGGGAGAATAGGCGGCCAATTCACAGACAAAGCCAAGGTAGTTTGTTTTGCCCAATGGGTTAGGGCAGACCACTTGATTACTAGTCAGTCGCTCGTATGGCTTCCGGGAGGACACAGCAAGGGTTTTTCTACACACGCAAAGTAGTGGCAAAGTCAAAAAATCTTACCGTATTGTCGCATATTTGAGGGTGCTACGAGAATGTTCAATCCTCGTGGCTGGTGAGTTTGATTGTTGCGTTTCGCCTCCGCCTTCCGTTAGCCGTCAGTCAGTGCTTCACGTCCACTAGAGCGGCGATCCCGTCCAACTCTGCTAAGGTTTGCGGCGACAGTGTCAACTGACCGGCGGCCATGTTCTCGCGGAGGTGGGCGACCGATGACGTGCCGGGGATCAATAGGATGTTCGGCGACCGATGCAGCAGCCACGCCAGCGCGACCTGCATCGGCGTGGCCCCGAGTCGGCCCGCAGCGTCCGACAGAGTCGACGACTGCAGCGGCGTAAACCCGCCGAGCGGGAAGAAGGGCACGTATGCGATGCCCTGCCGGGCCAGGTCGTCGATCAGGGAGTCGTCCTGGCGATAGACCACGTTGTGGTTGTTCTGCACGCACACAATGTCGGTGATCGCCTGCGCCTCTGCTACCTGGGCGGCCGTGACGTTGCTCAGACCGATGTGGCGGATCAGCCCCTTGCGCCGGAGATCAGCCA
>VBKX01000277.1 GCA_005879435.1 Deltaproteobacteria bacterium | reverse complement strand
ATTCGGTCATGGAAGCGGTTTTTTTAGCGGATCGGATCATCGTCTTGTCGCACCGGCCGGCGCGGATTATTTTGGATGAATCCATCACATTACCGCCGATACGATCCACGGCTCTGCGTACGTCGATCGAGTATGTGAATGAAGTCAGGCGAATCAGCGGTGCAGTGCCAGCTGTGGCAGAGGCGCTATGACGTTAAGAGCGCGGATGGCGGCGTTTTTACCGCCCTTGCTGCCTTTGATTTTATCGATCTGTGTAGCCGAGACCGCGGTCCGTATGGCATGGGTTCCATCCTATTTGATTCCCGCGCCGAGAAACTCTCAGCTCGGCCCTGGTCGGTCTCCTGATCAGCTTTGCCGCAGGCACGGTATTCTCCGTGGCGCTCTCCTCATCCGACTTGGCGCGCCGCGCCTTTTACCCCTACGCGGATTTTTTTCAAACCGTGCCGATTATTTCGATCGCGCCGCTGCTGGTAATTTGGTTCGGGTTTGGGCGACCGACAGTCATCGCCTCCGCCGCAATCGTTTCAGTTTTTCCGATCATAGCCAGCACCTTGCTCGGCTTGAAATCCACGGAGCCGTCGTTGGTCGACCTTTTCAAGCTCTATTCGGCAACCGGCCGGCAAGCGCTCTGGATGTTAAAAATCCCCTTCGCTCTGCCGCAAATTTTTTCCGGTTTGAGAATCGCCTCAGGGCTGGCCGTGGTCGGCGCCATCGTCGGCGAGTTTATCGGCGGCGGCGGTCTCGGCAGCGTGGTCGACTCGGCGCGCACGCAGCAAAGGATCGACCGGTTTTTGCGGCGGTGCTGATTTCTTCATTGCTCGGCATCGTACTTGTCGGCGCGGTCAATCTCGTTTCATCTCTTTCACTGGGTTCATGGCATACTTCGGAAAGGAAATCTTCATGAGCATTGTCTTGTTTATTCTTGCATCGATTCTGCTTGCATTTCCTGCAGCGGCGGCGCAATCCGCGCCGGTCAACTTAAAGTTTGCGCTCAATTGGAAAGCCGAGCCGGAGTTCGGCGGCTTTTACGCTGCCAAGCTTTCAGGGTATTTCGAAAAACGCGGAATTAACGTCGATATCACCGAAGGCGGCGCGGGCACCCCGGTCGTGCAAATGGTCGCCAACAGCAAAGTTCCTTTTGGCATCGCGGCGGGCGACGAAGTTGCGATTGCGCAAGCGCGCGGCGCCGATGTGATTGCGCTATTTGCCGTCTACCAAATCAACCCGCAGGGAATCATGGTTCACCCGGAGCGGGGATTCAAATCCATCGCCGACGTATTCAATTCGCCGGGAACCCTGGCGATCCAAAACGGCGCGCCGCATACGCTGTTTTTGCAAGCCAAGTTCGGCAAAGCCAAAGTAAAGCTGGTTCCATACCCAGGCGGGATCGCGACCTTCCTCACCGATCCCAACTACTCGCAACAATGCTTTGTGACGTCCGAGCCTTTGTTGGCGAAGAAAAAATCGGTTTTGGGCTTCAAACCCTACGGCACCGTCGTCATCGCGCGCCGCCAGTACGTCGAGAAAAACCAGAAGCAAACCCGCGATCTGATCGACGCTATTCGTGCAGGCTGGCAGGAGTATCTGCGCGCCCCGGAAACCGCTAATGCCCGAATGGTAAAACTCAACCCGGCCATGGATTCAGATACCATGAAGGAAGCCGCCGAAGTGCAAAAACCGTTTATCATCGCCGCCAACGCGCCAGCCCAGGAGCTGGGCAAAATGACGGTCGATCGTTGGACGACGTTGGTGCAGCAGCTTTATGATATCAAGTTGATCAAGACCCAACCGGCCGCAGAAAAACTTTACCAGAATTTCTGATCGGCAGATTGACTGATCTCACTCCGCAATTCTATGATACCGCGAATAAAAGGAGAGGCACTATGACAATCGCAGGACTGCGTTTCGGACACGTCGCTTTTAAGGTCGCGAACCCTGAGCGTAGCGTGCGCTGGTATGCCGATGCTTTCGGGGCGAAAAAAATTTACCACGTCGAGGCGCAAGGCGATCGGCCGGAATTGATGTTTCTCGAATTTGCCAACGGCCAATGCATTGAATTGTTTCCCGGCGGCAAAAATATGTTGGCATCGCCGCCTGATCCGATCGGCTACATCCATTTCTGTCTGGTATTGGACAACTTGGAACAGGCGCTCGAACATCTGGCCAAGATGAACATCAAACCGGAAAGAAAATTTATCGGCCGCGCCAAACAGCGCATCGCTTTTGTTTCCGATCCCGACGGGAACAGCATCGAGCTGATGGAAATACCGCCTGAGTCGGAAATCTACCGAGATCCGACTGCCGGAATTATTCAGTAAGGTTCGAAGCTGCGCAAGGCTGGGACGACTTCGGTTCCGAAAAGCTTGATCGATCGCATCAAGTCCTCTTCGGCGATTGCACCGATGTTGAACTCGCCCATAACGGTGTTGAAGACGCCTTCGCTGGCGGCGGCCTTGATTTGTTCGATCACGGTTTGCGGCGAGCCGACGAAGGCCAAGTTGCGTTCACGCAGGTAATCGACGTCGATCGCATGGCGCGCGATCTCGGCGCCGCCCGGATTGCCGCGTTTAGCGTGGTTTTCCGCCAGTCTGAGATAGCCGATTCCACCGTCAGCTCGGGTGCCGAAGACTTTGGTGAAACAGTGTTCGAAGTAGGGTTTCGCTTTCGTCACGGCCTTGGCGTCGGTCTCGTCAACATAGACCAAGGCCCAATAACCTATGTTCGGTTTGCCGGCATGGTGCGCTTCCTTCCATAGGCGCAAATATTCGCGATAGCGCGGCGCGACATCGCTGCGCGGCACCAAGAAAAGATAGCCGGTGTGCGCGCCTTCCCGCGCGAGCAGCGCCAGCGTGTCGGCGTCGCGCGAGTGAATCCAGATCGGCGGATGGGGTTTCTGCAGCGGTTTTACCCCGAGTGTGACGTCTTGATACCGACGCGATTCGCCGGTGAAGCTGAACGCGCCGCCGCTTGACAGCGCCTGCTTGATGAACAGCAGCGCTTCGTGGGTGAGCGCGCGGCGGTTTTGGAAGTCAGCGCCGTAAGGACCGAAGAAGTCCGGCACGATGCCCGAAACCAAGCCAAGCTCGAAGCGGCCATTGGCGACGTTGTCTAAAACCGCGGCGTCTTCGGCGATGCGCAGCGGATCGTAGAGCGGCACGACATTGCCCATAGTGCCGATACGCAGCCGGCGCGTATGCGCGGCCGCCGCCGCGCAGTAGATCGATGGCGACGGCATCCAACTTTCGTTGGGATTGAAGTGATGCTCGACGCAGAAACCGAAGTCGAAGCCAGATTCATCCGCGAGCGCCAGCTCACGCCACAGCTGTTCATAGCGGGCAGCCGCAGTCATGCTCGGTTTGTTCCAGACGTGAGAGAAGTGCGCAAACTTCATCGGCAGTTTTCACTCGAAAAGCGGGC
>VBKX01000275.1 GCA_005879435.1 Deltaproteobacteria bacterium | reverse complement strand
CATAATTCGGCAGCAGGGGAATCTTATCCTTCGGTCCGAGATAGCTCCAAACGATCCCCGCGGCTTCTTTGCACGGATAGGCGGGGTGATGGACTTTGTCTTTTAGTGTGCTGCCCTCTGGTTCTGCCGGAGTCTCCAATACGTTGCCGTCGGTGTCGTACTTCCAACCGTGATAAATGCAGCGCAGTCCACACTCTTCGTTGCGGCCGAAAAAAAGCGAAGTGCCGCGGTGGGAGCAATGTTCGTCCAGGAGACCGACGCGTCCCTGACTGTCACGAAAAGCCACGAGGTCCTCGCCGAGCAGGCGCACGCGCACGGGCGGGCAGTCTGGCTCGGCAATTTCCTTCGATAGTAGGGCGGGAATCCAGTAGCGGCGCATGAGCTTGCCCATCGGTTTGTCCGGACCAATTTGGGTCAGCAGATTATTGTCTTCGCGTGGCAGCATAAAACCATCCTCTTTAATATTTTGTTCACACCGACATCAATGGCATCACGACCGAGCAAATAGTTTTAGCTTGTCTGCGGGCAAGCGTACGAAAAATCGCTGCGCGGGCGCGGCGCTTTGAGTCGTTTTAAAGCGCAGTTTCTTGCCGTTTACCAGCAGGTCGCAGACGGTCAACTCGCCGAGAAATGTAGATGACAGCACCTCGGCGGCAAATTCATTTTCCAATCCAGTCGCTGAGGGCGAAAGCTGAATTTCCTCTGGGCGAATGGCGACGCTCACGTTCTTCAGTTTAGGATCGGAAACCGCACAGACGATTTTGCCCAATTCGGTTTCAATCTTGCCACCGTTCGAAACAACGCCATCGAGCAAATTCGTCGAGCCGAGAAACTCACAGACTTCGCGGCTCGACGGCACCTCATAGAGATGCCGTGGCGGCGCGCATTGTAATACCTTGCCTTTGCTCATCACCGCGACGCGGTCCGCCAAAGCCATCGCTTCGACCTGATCGTGGGTGACGTAGAGTACCGCGATGCCGAATTTTCTCGAGAGGTTTTTGATTTCGTCGCGCACTTCCTCGCGCAGGCGAGCGTCGAGATTACTGAGCGGCTCGTCCATGAGCAGCACTTTCGGCTCCACGGCGAGAGCCCTCGCCAGCGCGACCCGCTGCTGCTGGCCGCCACTTAAGAATGGCGCCGGGCGATCGGCGAGTCCGCCGAGCTGCACGAGCTCCAGGGCATTTAAAACTCGCTTCTTCACATCTGTGGCGGAATGTTTACGCGGGCCGTTGACCAGAGGGAACGCAACGTTTTGATACACCGTCATATGCGGCCACACGGCGTAGGACTGAAATACCATGCCGAGTCCGCGCTCTTCGGGTCCAAGAAAAAAGTGTCGCTCCGCGGAGCTGACAAGCGAGTTGCCTATGGCGATGTCGCCGCCGTCCGGCCTTTCCAGACCCGCGACACAGCGCAATAAAGTCGTCTTTCCCGATCCGCTCAATCCCAAAAGCACGAAAAACTCGTGTTCGCCGACGTCGATCGTCACGCCGTCAATGGCACGGACCGAGTCGTCGCCGGACTTATAGATTTTCAGTAAGTTCTTAACGGAAATCATGGTCTGAAAATTCGGCGTTTATTGAATGGCGTACACGGCGCGTTTGCCGCGGAATTCACGGGCTGTTTCTATCACGCCTCAACGGATTTGCAACCGAAGTTGCATCGCGACAAGCGATTCGATTTGTTAGCCCGTGGCGAAGTTCAGGCGCAAATAGTAGTTCACCAGACCGATGTATTCGTGGATCGAAGCGGATATTTTTGCGGCGGCCCCTTCCTTTGGGAAGAAATCGAACGGAGTCAGCTCGAACTTGCCGACGGAGAAGTCGCCCGGCGCGGGGATCGGCTCGGGCGCGCGTCGGGAAAAAACCAGCATGCTGCGCGGCATGTGGAGCGCCGACGTGACCAGCAGATAGCGTTTCCAGCCGTGCTGGGCGAGTATTTTTTGACTTTCCACGGCGCTCTCGAAAGTGTCGCGGGACTCCTCTTCTCCGATGATGTCGCCTTTGGGCACACCCCAACGCATTAAAAATTCCCGCGCAATCCTATTTTCATCTTTCGCGGGGATAAACGGGTCAACATGGCCGCCGGAAACAATGATCGGTTTGCGGCGTATTCGGTAGAGACGCCAGGCTTCGTCGAGCCGCCGAAACATATGCTCGTCGACCGACGGAAACGGAACGAGCCCTTCAGCGGCGATACTGCCACTGGTTAAAACCACGATCGCATCATAGGAGCCGGCTTGGGTCGGGTCGATGAGCGGTGGATAACTCGACTCGAGTGGATAGCGCAAGGCATAATTGACCGGGCCGCTGTGGAGCACCAGAGTCAGCAAGAATACAACGATCAACAACTTGCGCGCCCAGGTCCGGCGCCAGAAGATCAGCACCGCCAGGAGCATGAGGAGCCACGGCATCGGCGGCAGGAGCAGCGCTTTCAGAAACTGTTTCAGAAGGAACATGGGTCGGGGGAGTCTCTAGCTGGTTTCAAGTTTCTAGTTGAGAGAAGCTTGCACCCGAAACCAAAAGCTCCTATTCCGCATCAGGCTGTT
>VBKX01000274.1:6262-13749 GCA_005879435.1 Deltaproteobacteria bacterium | reverse complement strand
GAATCGACATGAATTCCCTTTTTCACGGCATATCGATGCAGCCCGTCCAAAGTATCGACATCCTCATTTACCGCGCCACCGTGAGTCATGATCGCTTCGCGAATCGTCAGCCGGCGCCATGGCGGCGATAGATCGATGACATGATCGCCATAGGTGACTTGCAGCGAACCGATCACTTCTTTTGCTAATGTCTGGAAGAGTTCTTCGGTCAGTTGCATCAAGTCTTCGAAAGTAGCATAGGCCTGATAAAATTCGAGCATGGTAAATTCAGGATTGTGGCGCACCGAGATGCCTTCGTTGCGAAAGTTGCGGTTCAATTCGAAGACCCGGTCAAAACCGCCGACCAGCAGGCGCTTCAGAAAAAGCTCCGGCGCCACCCGCAAATAGAGCTCCATGTCGAGGGTGTTGTGGTGCGTGATAAACGGCCGCGCGGCGGCGCCGCCGGGGATCGGCTGCATCATCGGAGTTTCAACTTCGAGGAAGTCGCGCTCCTCGAAAAAACGACGCAGCGTTCTGACGACTCGCGAACGCGCCTCGAAAACCTGGCGCACGTCCGGATTGACCATAAGGTCGAGATAACGTTGACGATAGCGCGCCTCTACATCGGCCAAGCCGTGCCACTTTTCCGGCAGCGGACGCAGACATTTCGTCAATAGGCGCAAACCTTCTGCCTCGAGGGTTAGCTCGTTGGTTCGTGTGCGAAACAAATGGCCTGCAACACCGATGATATCGCCCATGTCCAGCGTCCGAAACAATCCGTAAACGTCTTCGCCGACCCTATTCTGCTGGATGTAGATCTGCAGGCGTCCACGGCGGTCCTGAATATGAAAGAACGAAGCTTTGCCCATGCGCCGAATGGCCATAATACGGCCAGCGATTCGAATATCCTTCGGCGCCGCAGCCAGTTCTTCCGCATTGGCAGAGGCGAAATTATTAAAGATTTCCGCCGGCGTGTGCGTCGGCTTGAAGTCGTTGGGATATACGATCGCCCCGGTCGTCTTGAGTTTCGCGAGCTTCTGTTTTCGGACTTCGACTTGCTCGCTATTATCTTCGCTTAAATTTGCGTCATTAGATGCCATGGTGCTCCCACATTCGTGCGCCACCCACACAAGCGCCCTGATTTGTGCTGGGTTGAACTTCGCCGAGGGATTACAAACCGAGATTTTTGCAGATGGCTTTAACAGAATAGGACTTATTCAATGAATAGAAGTGCAGTCCCGAGATACCGAACTTGATCAATTCCGCGCACTGGCGAGTCGCATATTCGATTCCCATCTCGATCGCGGCTTCATCGTCATGCTCAACTTTGGCCAACTCCCGTTCTAGCCTTGCCGGAATTTTTGCACCGCACAGCGCAGTAAACCGGCGCACTTGCGGTGCTGACAAAATCGGCAACACCCCGGGTACAATGGGCGCGCGCACGCCAAGTTTTCTCAGATCCTCGACAAACCGATAATAATCGTCGTTGTCAAAAAATAACTGGGTGATAACCACGGCCGCGCCGGCCTCGACCTTTTCCTTTAGGAACTTCATATCCGACGGCCGACTTTCAGCGCGTGGATGGACCTCGGGAAAACCTGCCACGCCGACGGAAAATCCGCCGACGGCGACGGCCTCGCGCACCAACTCGATGGCGTGTTGAAAACCATCCTCGTGGGGCTGCCAATCCGCCATTCCTTGCGGTGGGTCGCCGCCCAGCGCGAGCAGGTTTTCAATTCCCTTACCTTTCAGCCGGTGCAAAATCGCGCGTGCTTCGGCTTTCGACTGTCCGACCACGGTCAAATGACACATAACCTCCAGACCGCAGCCGTCGTGAATGGTTTCAACCAGATCGATGGTTTTTTCGCGCGTGCTTCCGCCCGCCCCGTACGTAACAGAACAAAAGCCAGGATTGAGCCTCTTGATCGTTTCAATTTCGCTAAAGAGGTTTTCCTCGCCTTTTTCCGTCTTTGGAGGAAAGAACTCGACCGATAGGGTCAGCCCGGGCCGGGCCTACAGGTCGGCTAACTTCACAAAAGTCCTAGATGACTACCTTCGGCGTAGCGCTATTAGTAGCACAATGTTTTGCGCCGGACAATTGGCACGGGCCAAGAAATAAAGGATTTTATCTGACGTTACCGCCTGTTAACTCGCTCACGGGCAGCAAGTGGATCGCAATTGGAACCAGCTTCGGGCGTTATAAGGGGGCGTAACGAATCTGTATGGTTTAGCAGTGCTGCTTTAATACTTTCGTCCACCTGATAAAATTCCAATGTTTCCTTAAATATTTGGCGGCGACGCGCGAAATGACCGCCCATGATCGGATGATTGGCGTGCACTTTGCCGAGCGGCCGACCCTGATATTCAATACCGGCGCCGAGAAATTCCGCAGCCAGCTGGTATTCCAACTCCTTAATCCGTTGGCGGTCCGCGTTGCGAAAAAAAAATCCGATCATGCGATCTTCAAAGACACGATCGATAAACGCGCTGATAATCAGGCGCAGCCGGCTTTCGCCGCCGATTTTTTCAAAAAGGTTTCCGACGGCTACATCATTCCGAGCTGCAAGCGCGCGGCTTCCGACATCTTGCTTGGGTCCCAAGGCGGATCCCAAACGAGATCTATTTTCACGTCCGTGACGCCAGCGACCGTCTTCACCTTCCCTTCGATCTCGGCCGGTAGAGATTGTACCGCCGGGCAATGGGGTGAGGTGAGCGTCATTTGTATCGTCACCATGCCTTCCGCGCCCACTTTCACGTCATAAACCAATCCCAGCTCATAAATATTGACGGGAATTTCAGGATCGAAACAAGAGCGCAGAGCTTCGATGACCTGAGCTTCGATAATGGTTTCGTTGATACTTTCCATTTTTAACAATCACCTTGTGGGTTATTCGATGCCCAGTTGCTGTTTCGCGCTGGTCGAGATCATGCTTTGATTCCACGGCGGATCCCATACCAACTCGATATCGACTTCGCGCACGCCGGGCACGGCGAGCAATCTCTTTTTAATATCTTCTTTGAGAAATTGTCCCATGCCGCAGCCCTGCGCGGTCAATGTAAAGCGCACCACCGCTTTGTGGCCGCCATCCGGAAGTGACCGCACGCCGCAGTCATAGATCAAACCGAGATCGACGATATTGACTGGAATTTCCGGATCAAAGCAGGAGCGCAGCTCATTCCAAACAAGCTCATCGATGGAACCAAATGATCTTTTGTCTGCCGCTTCCAACCGACTTTCATTGACCAGGGGAGCAAAGCCGAGCGCGTCGCCGTCTTTGCCGTCAATACGCGCGCTGTAGCCGCGCTCGGTCATCACCGTGTAGGTTCCGCCGAGCGTTTGCGTTAACCACACCGTGCTGCCGGCTAATAAGGAGAGCCGCTCGCCGCTAGGAACCATCACGGCGTCGCAGTCGCGCTTGAGCTCAATCGGCTTATCCGTGGTCATGGCGTACCCCCTTTGCGCTGCGATCGAGCCAATCATTCCGTACTTGCCGGCTGGCTATCGCCGTGCAGCGCCGCGTTGACCGTGTGCCATGCCAAGCTGGCGCACTTAACTCGCGCCGGAAACTTGCACACGCCGGAAAGAATCTTGAGTTTGCCCACTTTCTCGGTTGCGGCGTTGGCGCTGGCCTCACCGGTCAGCATTTTGTGCACGCTTTCGAAAAGCTCTTGCGCCGCGGCTTCGGTCTTACCCTTCAGCTCGGCCGTCATCATCGAAGCGGAAGCCTTGGAGATCGCACAGCCCGAGCCTTGAAAACTCACATCCTGAATAATGCCGTCCTTGAGATGCAGATATACCGTAACATGGTCGCCGCACAGCGGATTGTAACCCTCCGCCTTGCGGTTGGCGTCGTTCATGATCCGATAGTTTCGCGGACTCTTATTATGATCCAGGATGACTTCCTGGTATAGCTCGTCCAATTCCGACATCAGCCAAAAACTTTCCGGACCCGATGGATGGCTTGCGCCAGCACATCGATTTCCTCGGTTGTGTTGTAAAAAGCGAATGAAGCGCGCGTCGTCGCCGGCACACCGAAGCGTTGCATTACCGGCATCGCGCAATGGTGTCCCGCGCGCACAGCGACACCTTCCTGGTCGAGAATCGTGCCGACATCGTGAGCATGCACGTGATCCAAGACAAATGACAGCACGCCGGCTTTTTCTTTCGCCGTGCCGATAATGCGCACGCCGTCTATATCTGTGAGTAAGTCCGTAGCGTAACTGAGCAGTCGATGCTCGTGCGCCGCGAGCGCGTTCCAATCGAGCGCGAGCAAATAATCAATGGCGGCGCCCAAGCCGATCCCGCCGGCAATATGTGGCGTGCCTGCTTCGAACTTATAGGGCAAAACGTTGTAATGGGTTTTCTCGAAGGTCACCAGACTGATCATGTCGCCGCCGCCTTGATAAGGCGGCATTTTTTCGAGCAGTTCGGCCCGTCCATACAGCACGCCGACTCCGGTCGGCCCAAACATCTTGTGCCCGGAAAACGCGTAAAAATCACAGTCGAGATCTTGCACGTCGACCCTTAAATGGGGCACCGCCTGGGCGCCATCGAGCAACACTGGCACTCCGAGCGCATGCGCCGACGCAACCATCTCTTTAACCGGAACGATCGTGCCGAGCGCATTGGAAACATGCGTCATCGAAACGAACTTGGTCCTGTCGGTGAGCAAACGATGGTACTCTTCCATCACGATCTCGCCGTCGTGGTTGATCGGAATGACGCGCAGCTTCGCGCCGACCTGCTCGCACAAGATCTGCCACGGTACTATGTTTGAGTGGTGCTCCATCGCCGACACGATGATTTCGTCGCCGGACTTTAAGAAGCTACGTCCGTAGCTTTGCGTGACCAGATTGATGCCTTCGGTGGTGCCGCGAACGTAAATAATTTCCCTGTCGGACCGGGCGTTGATATAGCGCCGGATTTTCTCTCGCGCCGCTTCGTAGGCCGCTGTCGCCCGTTCACTCAGATGATGCACACCGCGGTGAATATTGGAATTCTCCGCGGTGTAATAGTGATTGAGCGCATCGATCACGCTTTGCGGCTTTTGACTGGTCGCGCCGTTGTCCAAGTAAACCAGCGGCTTGCCGTGGACTTTCTGCTTGAGGATGGGAAAATCCTCGCGCAGACGCATGACGTCGAAGCCGCCGGATTGAGCACGCGATTCAGCCAAGTGAGACACTGCTTTCATGCTAACACTCAAACCCTACGAAATTTCGCTACCAGGTAATCGTCCAATTGCCGGCGCAAGGAATCGATTTTGATCCTTGCCACAACGTCGCCGGCGAACGCGAAGCTCAAGAGGCTCCGAGCTTCATCCCGTCCGAGCCCGCGCGAACGGAGATAGAACAATGCGTCGTCATCCAACTGGCCGATGGTCGAGCCATGGCTGCATTTAACGTCGTCGGCGTAAATTTCCAATTGCGGCTTAGTATTCACCACAGCGTTTTCGGACAGCAGCAAATTCTTATTGACCTGCCGCGCGTTGGATTTTTGCGCGTCTTTGTGCACGACGATCTTGCCGTTGAATACTCCGTGCGCGGCGCCGTCCAAAATCCCCTTATAGAGCTCGAAGCTAGTGGCGTGCGGCTTCAGGTGATCGATTTCCGTAAAGTTATCGACATGCTGCTTGTCGTCGGCCAGGTAAAGACCATTGAGCACGCATTCTGCACCCTCGCCATTCAAAGCGACATGGACGTTGTTGCGAACCAAGGATCCGCTCAGCGTCACAGCGTGGGCCGTGAGACGTGCTCCGCGATTTAAATCGGCCTCCAGCGCGCCCACGTGAAAAGCGGCTTGCCCCTCCCGCTGCAAGCGATAATGCTCGACTGACGAATCCGCGTCAGCGATCAATTCGGTGACTGCATTACAAAAATAAGTTCCAGCGTTCACACCGACGTAACTCTCGACAATTTTCGCTTCGCTGCCGGCGCCGAGAAAGATGAGCGTGCGCGGTTGCGAAACCAACTGTCCCGCGCCGCCGCTCGACGCGTAAATCAAGTAGATCGGCTGCGCTAAATGACAACCCGGTGGGATTACAACAACCGCGCCGTCGCCCATAAATGCGGTATTGAGCGCCACGAAAGCCTGAGTTTTATAGCTGGCATGATGGCCGAGTTGCGCCGGCAAAAGCGGGTCGTCGCGCTTGACCAGATCGGCCAGGCTTCCGAGCCCCACTCCCTGAGGCAGATCTCGCACCGAAGACATTTCGCGCGCCCACGCGCCGTTGACGAAAACCAAGCGAGGACAAGCGGGATCGGCAAATCCTCGCTCGATCACTTCCGCGGCATCGATGCCCGTCGCGGCCCCGTTTACCTGCGCGAAAGGCAACGACGCGATCGGCCCGACGTTGGTGTACTTCCAGTCTTCGTTTTTCGTCGTCGGAAATCCCTGTGCCGCGAAGCTCGCGATCCCCGCCCGGCGCAGTTCCTTGAGCCACGCCGGAGCGTTGGCGTTTCCGTTCGACTGCCACTGCTCGAAGGCAGCCACATATCGCTCTTTACTCTCCGCGGCGATCATATTTCTTTCCGACTATAACTATAATGGACGTGTGACTTATTGCACGGCAGCCGCTTCGCCCTTGAGCCAATCATAGCCCTTACTCTCCAGCTCGAGCGCCAATTCTTTCGTGCCGGATTTTACAATTCGGCCGTCGTGCAACACATGGATGAAATCGGGCACAATGTAATTCAACAAACGTTGATAATGGGTAATGACGATCATGGCGCGGTCCGGTCGCCGTAGCGCATTGACTCCGCTAGCGACCACGCGCAGCGCGTCGATATCGAGTCCCGAATCCGTTTCGTCGAGCAATGCCAGCATGGGATCCAACACCGCCATTTGTAAAATCTCGTTGCGTTTTTTTTCGCCGCCGGAAAAGCCTTCGTTCAGCGGCCGATTGATCAGCGCCTGATCCATTTCTACCAGTTTCAGTTTTTCTTTGATCAGAGTGAGAAACTCCATCGCGTCCAGCTCTTCGAGACCGTTGTGTTTCCGCACCGCGTTGAGCGCGGCTTTGAGAAAATAGGTGGTGCTGACGCCGGGAATCTCGACGGGGTATTGGAACGCAAGAAAGATTCCCTCGCGCGCGCGCAGCTCCGGGCTCATGGCCAAGAGATCTTTGCCGCGGTAAAACACTTCCCCGCCGGTAACTTCGTAATTTTCCCGTCCCTACAAAACATGCGCGAGCGTGCTCTTTCCCGAACCATTCGGTCCCATGATCGCATGCACTTCGCCGGCACCTATATGAAGATCGATGCCACGCAAGATTTCCGTGTTTCCAACATTTGCCCTAAGGCCGCGAATATCCAACATGCCAATACCTTTCGAAACGCTCTGCCGTTCAAACAGCCTTTTGCAGCGGCGCCTTAATCAATCGCCCTTTGAGTCCTTGTCGATCGGCAATCGCCGCGATCGAAACGCCGGCGAGGAATTCGGCAAGCACGATCTGCGCCTTTTCCCAAACCGATTTTTGCGAGCATACCGCGCAGAAGGAACAATAATTGGC
>VBKX01000274.1:0-5918 GCA_005879435.1 Deltaproteobacteria bacterium | reverse complement strand
CAAGGTGGTGGCGTGACAACCCGCCTGCATAAACGTGAAGACGATGTCGCTCCACGATTACAATCTTATACCGCGCGGAAATAAGACCCAATGAGGACGCGCTCGGCTGCAAAATGAAACCTCCATTACCCCAGCCGCGGGTTGTTTGCAGCGTGAAGTGCGGATCACCGAGTCGGACCAATGGACAAGGTTGATACGTTTTCCACGTATATTGAAATACGACCACCGCCGATGTCGTGGCGATTTCTTCGAACGGAAGAGTCTAATTCACGCGTCTCGCGTCCGGGATGCTAGGAAGTCATCGATCCCTCGATTGACTTCCTCGGGTTGCTCCGCAAAAGGGAAATGACCGGCATTTTTGAGTTTTAGGTATTGCGAACCGGGAACCGCGTTGTGTATCTCAAGCTCGTACTCCGGACTCGAAGCGGGATCGTCGACTCCGCGTATCAGGAGCAGCGCTGGCTCGAGCGTGTGAATTTGCTCGCGTACGTCGAAATGGTCTATCGCCACGAAATCATCGTGTTGCGATAACGGCCCTACCCTGCGGTGACACTCCACGAGATGGTCGCGCAACTCTGGCTTCATAAACAAGAATTGGTGCCGCATGGTTTCCAGCCATTCCCGGTGCGTTTGGGGATCTGCCGCAGCCTTCAGACGAAATTCGAGAGTGCCTGGCCGCCGCTCTCGTGGCCGCATGCCCGTGGTCATCAAGACAAGCGCTTTGACCTCATCCGGATAGTCGAGGCCATACCGGAGCGCGATACAACCGCCCAAGGTGTAACCGACGAGCACCAGGTCTTTCTGCTTGCCTTTGGACCACAACCACCCTCGTAACCATTCGGCATATCGTTCCACATTGGCGCAGGGCGCTCCGTCCGGATGACCGGGCAACGTTGGCGCGAGACTACCCGGATAATATTCCAACTGATAAACGAACGAATCGGGGCATCCTCCGGCGCCGGGGCCATGAATGAACACGATTTGAGTCATACGTCACTCCTATCAAGAACGAAGTCAGAGGTAACAGTCAGAGTCCGCCAAGGGCGTGAATCGTTCAATAATTCCAATCGCTTGATCGTTCAAGGTTCAAGAGTTCATGCTTTGCCATTTCCTCGGCATTTATTGTAAAGGAATTTTAACCTACGTATTATTCGGCTTTCCGCCATAAAGGAAACATCGGTGATCTGCTCAACAGTAAAACGCCTATTCCTTGTCAATGTAAGTCTCATCTTACTCTACCTTCTGGTTGGGAGCGGGTTGAAGGGGGCTGAGCCGGAGGACGAGGTCACCGTCTACGTCGTAGATTATCCCAGGTTAACCGTCAGCCAGTTTCAGAAAGCGTTTCCCAAGATCAGACTCAACCAGGTAGACGGGCCGAGCGGCCCCGCGCTGGCCTCTCGACTCATGGCCGAGCGGAGAGCGGGAAAATATCAGGCCTATCTCTATATTGCCGGACAAGGGACGCATGTTTCGGTTTTGTATACGGCAAAAGCTTTAGCTCCCATGCCGCCCGCATTCATCTTGCCGGAGGTGAAAGACGAATCAAGATGGTTCAAGGGAAAACATCGTTTTGTCGACCCCGAAACTCGTCACTCGTTCGTCTTTCAGGGACATCGAGGCCTCTACGTCTCCTACAACACACAGCAAGCTAGAGCGGACGAAATCAAATCGTGGTGGGATCTCCTAAATCCGAAATGGAAAGGAAAAATTATCGGCTACGATCCGACGATCGCCGGGGTTGCCCGCAACGTTCTTTGGTATCTGTATATGAATAAGGCGCTGGGTGCGGAATTCATCAGCAAACTGTATGGCGATAAGCAAATAACACTGAGCCGCGATCATCGCCAGCTCGTGGATTGGCTGGCTGCGGGGAAGGCGGCGGTCTGCGTTCCCTGCGACGACGCGGAATTGGCCAGCGCCAAGGAGCAGCGCCTTCCCGTAGACTCGGTCACGCAAACACTGAAGGAGGGCGACTATATCGCCGGCGGACAGGGCGTGATCAGCTTGATCACTCCGGTTCCCCATCCGCACGAAGCGCAAATCTTTCTCAACTGGTTTCTTTCGCGCGAAGGACAAAGCCTGTTCCAGGAACAGTCGGTTAAATCGGGGCAGCGCAACGCCAACTCTCGCCGCACCGATATCCCCAAGGACGTCATTGCGCCGGAATATCGGTTAAAGGACGACGCGGTTTTCTGGGAAAATGGTCCAAACGTCGATCAAGAAACCGCCGAAGCCACCAAGCTGCTCAAAGGCATTCTCGCAAAGCGACCGTAGGAGAACCGGAATCATGCTCTCGAAAGAAGAAAACGAGCTGTTGACCCGCGTGCATCCCGGCACGCCGATGGGCGGTCTGTTCCGGTGCTACTGGATTCCCGCGCTGCTCTCGGAGGAAATTCCCGATCCCGATGGTCCTCCCGCGCGGGTGCGGCTGCTCGGCGAAGACCTGGTCGCGTTTCGCGATACTCAGGGAAAGATTGGTCTTTTGGCTGAGCACTGTTCCCATCGCGGCACTTCGCTGTTTTACGGCCGCAACGAAGAGTACGGCCTGAGATGCATCTATCATGGCTGGAAATACGACGTCGAGGGCAACGTCCTTGAAACACCCGCGGAACCTGCCGGCAGTCAGCTGAAAAACAAAGTCCATCATACCGCATATCCCTGCGTCGAGGCGGGCGGCATGGTGTTCGCGTACATGGGACCACGAGAAGCAGTGCCGGTGTTTCCCACCTACGCTTGGCTCGGCGTACCGCAGAATCAGATTTACATCGCCAAGAGTCTTTTGGAGTGTAACTATCTTCAAGCCTTGGACGGCGACTGCGATTCCTCTCACTTGAATTACCTGCATAAAATATTCAAGCCGGACGGGCGGCACGGTTTTCTCAGGCACGAAGATCAGTCACCGGCCTTCGAGATCGACGAGATGGACTTCGGCTTCAGGGTCGCCGCGATCAGGAAAATCGGACCCGACAAGAGTTACGTTCGCATCTCACAATTTGTCATGCCGTTTATCGGCTGCGTGCCGGTGGGCCGCGAGGTCGCCGGCAAACTCGACGGCTTCAAAGCCGTCTACCAGGTTCCCGCGGACGACCAGAGCACGTGGAGGTACGACTTCTTTTTCAAATGGGCCAAACCGATGACCAAGGAGGATTCATCGAAGCGCGATTTCGTCGGCGCCGATTACCGCAAGCTGCGCAACATCCGCAACAACTATCTCCAGGACCGGCAAGCTCAGAAGACCGTCAATTTCACGGGGATTGAGGAATTCCTAAACCAGGACGCATGCGCGACCGAGAGCATGGGATCCATCGTCGACAGAACCAGAGAGCACCTCGGAGTGAGCGACTCGTATATCATTCAAGTACGAAGATTTTTGCTCAAAGCGCTTAGGGATTTCCAAGCCGGCAGGCAGCCGCCCGGTCTCGTCTACGACTCGACCCAAGCTGATTTTTCTCGTATCCGGTGCGACGTCGCCTACGTATCATCTGACGTCTCTTGGCGGACGCTTTTCGAAGCTACCGTGGGTCAATCGGAAAAAGCCTGAGGAATTTTCTGCGATCCGGTAGCCGGATTTACTGTCGCGCTTGACCGTTGGCCTATGGGATGCGCGGTGCTCACGCTTCACGCCTCCTCGATTGCCCGCACCATCGTCACGACACTTTTGTTGACGGCGAGAAACGGCGCTTCAAACTTTTCATTCGGGTCCGGCAGCGCTTCGACTTTGACGTTCGTCAGGGGGAGAAAGTGTTTGTCAGGATTGTTTAGGAAGTCAGATAGCCGTACGCTGTATCCGCCCACGCCCGCCAGCGGCACGAACAAGGTCCCTCTGATTTTGTAGGTGTCAGTGAAAATCTCGACTTCAATTCGATAGCCCTTCGCCTCCGCCATCACGACCTCCTCATTGCCACGTTCGATTCAGCATGCGTTAGTTTCCCCGTCGACAAGGCGTGATTGCAAGAGCTCGCGTTGCTCCTGTGATCCAAATTTCCGACCGGCCTCACGCAACGTAAGCGCTACGCGCACAAGCCGATCAGTTCTCTTACATCGGCCAAGCGATCGAGCCCGCGCACGAGATCGCGCACCCGCTGGGCGCGGTCACGTCCGATGACTGGCTCGGCATTCGCCATGAATTTCGCATCGAGCGCCATCTCGCTCATCGGATTGGCCACGGTACCGGTTGCATGCTCGATAAAAGTCCGATGCCGCGAACCATCGACGGTGATGACCGCTTCGGCCTGGTCGATGCCAAGAGACTTATCGGCGGTCGCCTTGACCTTGCGCCGCATCGCGATCACTGCCGGATCGCTTGCGCGTTCATCCGTGTACTGCGGGATGCGCGCCGCACCGTCGATCAGCGCCACGGCGGCGCTGTGATAGACGCTAAACTTGGATTGAAGACCCGTCGCGGGCTCCTCGACGCCCGTGATCGAGATGACCAGGGGATGGACGCGCACGTCAATGGCCTCGACCCTTGCGCAATCGATGTTGGCCTGAGAGCGGATCGCAATCATCGCATCGATCACCGGATGCAGCACGACGCCGCAGGCGTAGGGCTTGTGGCCGTTGCGCGTGATCTCCCAGCGGGAGCCCAACTCATCGGTGAGCGCTTGCGGCGCCGCCACGTCGCTGTAGATGCGGCAGTAGCCGCGCTTGCCTTCGATGATTTCCAACGAGCCGTCAAAACCGCGTTCGGCGAGGAGCGCCGCCAGCACGCCGCTCGATGCCGCCTTGCCGGCATGAAATGACTTGCACATCGTGCCGCGATTCTGTTGCATCCCTGCCGACTGGGTTGCGGCAATCGCCATCGCGTGGGCCAGCCGCTTGCCGTCGAGCCCGAGGAGCTTCCCCGCCGCGACGCCGGCGGCGATGCTGCCAAGCGTGCCGGTCAGGTGCCAGCCGCCTTTGTGATGTCCCGGTGCCGACTGGCCGGTGCGCACGCCCGCTTCGAATCCCACCGCGTAGGCAAGCAAAAACTCTGCGCCAGTCATCAACTCTCGCTCCGCAAGCGCAAACAGCGCGGCAAGCGTAGGCGAGCTTGCATGCAGCAGCGTGCCGCCCATATGTGTGTCGTCGTAATCGAGTACGTGCCCGGCCTGACCGTTGGCGATCGGCGCATCGAGAAATCCCAGTTTCAAGCCGCGGCCGAAAACCGTGGCCTGCGACTTGCCGCCCGCCTCCTGCAGCACCGCGAGAAGATGATCGAGGGTTGGATGCCGGCTTCCCGCCAGCGCGCAGCCTAACCAGTCGAGCACGCCGCGCTTGCCTTCGTCGATCGCCCTGCCAGGTAATTCAGCAAATCGCACCGACGCCATCCGCGCACAGAATTCCCGCGTCGCTCCTGAAATTTCCTGGATCGCGTCGTTCAACGTGTCACTTCCCCTCTCACCCAGCGCTCGGCCGGTTCTTCGACGACCACTGCCTGAACAGAATCGCTGTCAGAAATTCACGGCGACAATCACTCACTACCGGTTAGCTCGCACGCGAGGTGCGTGGTGAATAAACCGTACGGTTGCTAGCCAAGCTCGAATTCAGGACTCTGGATGTCACCGCCCCAGATATCGACGGGGCTGCCGATTGGATAGATCATCGGCTGATGCGTGGCGTCGTCGAGACGTCGATGCCCCCAGCCGAATTCTACGGCGAATCCGCCCGGGGTTTGCACATAAACATGGACGGTTTGACAATTGATATGACGGCCGGGGCCCATGCCGATCGGCGCTTTGTGAATGCGCAAGAAATGATACGAGCGCATGACATCGTCGAGCGACTCCACTTCGAGCATCACGTGTTGCAGCCTGGGAGATTTGCCGGGCATGCACGGAGCAAAAGCGATGGAGTGATGGCGCGCATTGCAGCGCAGGAAGCACAGACGAATGTTGTCGTCGATGTATACCCAATCGCTCAGGCGAAACCCCAACACG
>VBKX01000276.1:2042-14482 GCA_005879435.1 Deltaproteobacteria bacterium | reverse complement strand
CTCGCAGCGTGGCGTTGCTCCCCTTTACCACTGCCAAAAACTAAGCATTTCCACCGGTCCATTCCCATGCTTCGGTTAGACGTCATCAGCAGATTTGTCCTAGCTCTGGCTTCGAGCATGTTTCTGTTTATTGGCGGCGTAAATTTCCCGCCGTTAGGTGTGATTCTATTGCCCTTCGTGGCGCAGCCTGTTCTCGTTTTCGGGCTGAAGTACGGCATCGGCGCGGGGTTGGGCGTTGTATGTGTCGCGATCCTGTTCTTGGTTATTTTTGTCGGTGAAGATCTCGCGTTGATCTATGGGGTGTTCGCCGTGCTGGCAGGCTTGTTGTTGGGTTTGCTCGGGCGTATTCGAGTGATCGAAAACTTAGTCGTGGGCGTGGCGACCGTGCTTTTAACCATGACGGCGGGTCTTTGGCTTTATTTTTACGGCTCCTGGTCGGCGATGTCCCAGGATATTCACGCGGGATTGACGCAACAGCTAGCGTCCGCGATACAAGTTCAGGAAAAGATGGGTCTGTCGCCGGAAAGTCTGGAAGTGCTGAAGCAGCAGACGCCGCGCATCGTCGAGACGCTCCTGCAGCTCTTGCCGGCATTGCTTTTTTTGAGTTTCGCGCTTATCGCCCTGGTGAATATTCTTTATTTGGGCCGACGCTTTCCTGAACGGCGCGTCCAGTGGTTTTCACTTCCCTACCTGCGCGAATGGAAGGGACCGGAGCCTTTGGTTTGGGCGCTAATCGCCTGCGGATTTGCGCTCTTTGTTCCCGGGATCGCTGCGCTACGCGTGATTGCGCTGAATCTTCTGCTTGTCATCGCCGCCTGCTATTTCGCCCAGGGGCTCGCCGTGATCGCCTATTTTTTTCATAAGAACAACGTGCCGCGGTTTTTGCGCGGCCTAACTTACGTGCTGATTGTTTTTCAACAAATCTTTACGCTGCTGGTGGTGGGTTTAGGTCTGTTCGATCTATGGGGCGATTTTCGCCATTTGAGAAAAAATAACCTGACCCCGAGCCAAGCGTCCTAGTGGAGGTATCATGGAAGTCATCTTGAAAGAAGACATTGCGAACCTGGGCAAGATCGGCGAGCTCGTGCGGGTACGCGACGGATATGCCCGCAATTATCTCTTGCCGCGCGGGCTCGTGTTGATCGCCAACAAGAAGAATCTCAAGACCTTCGATCACCAAAAGAAGCTCGTGACTGACCAGAAGGAAAAAATCCTGCGCCACGCTCAAGGCGCGGCCGACCAGCTATCCTCGGTTTCGCTCGACATTCCGATGAAGACCGGCGAAGAGGGCAGGCTCTTCGGATCGGTCACTAGCATATCGATAGAAAAAGCCTTGAAAGCGAAAGGACTCGACGTCGACCGTCGGAAGATTCATCTCGACGAACCGATAAAAACCGCCGGCGATTACGAGGTGCCGATCCGTTTATCTTCTGATCTCACGGTTCCGCTGAAGGTTTCCGTGGTGTCCGAAGGCTAAAGCCGAAACTCGAGTTTCGTTCACGCTTATTAGTTGGACTCGAAGAGGGATGAGAACGCGGTTCTCTCCCTCTTTTTTATTATTGAATACGCCAAAAGCGCGCCAGATCGCGGTGCTTCCAGCGTGCCGCGGATCTGCCGATAGGTTTGTCGCGTAAGAACGATGCCGCCGCAATCTCTCGCGTCACCCTGTTCACTCGTCTCTCGCGGGCGGTGGCTTATATTCTCGGCCGCGCTGCTTTGGAGCTTGGCTGGGGTCTTCATCAAGTTTCTCGACGTTCCGCCGCTCACCATTGTATTTTACCGAAGTCTTTTTGCTTGTTTGGTGTTCACTCCGTGCGTGCGGCGAAGCGATTGGCGAATCAGCCCGTCGATTCTCGTCTCGATGGTCAGCTATACCGCCGCGATCAGCTCGTTCGTCGCCGCGAACAAGCTCACCACCGCCGCCAACGCCATCGTGCTGCAGTACACAGCGCCGATTTTCGTCTTTCTTTTTTCTCGCTTCGTGATGAACGAGAAGATATCTAAACTGAACGGCTGCGCCCTGCTGCTGGGGATGTTCGGTGTGGGGATAATTTCCTTGGGCAGCGCCGGGCGGCCTGAGATGGCCGGCGTTCTGCTTGCACTCCTGAGCGGCCTGTTGTTCGCGGTCTGGATCAATAACCTCGCCGGTGCTTTGTTGCTCCTGGCTTTCGTTAAGGCGGAGCTCGCGCTCACCTCCACGCAGCTGTGGATCGTTGCCGTGATGGGAGCCATACAGCTCGGACTGCCTTATTTCCTGTTCTCGAAAGGATTAGAGTCGGTGCCGTTGCAGGAGGCCTCATTGATCGCGTTGATCGAACCTGTGCTCAATCCAATTTGGGTGACCCTCGTGGTCGGCGAGATTCCTTCGACCGCGACCATCGCCGGCGGCGGTTTGATTCTCGTTGGTCTTGGCGTTCGTTATATCGCGCCGCTTTTCAGTAGATCAGCCGTACAGTTTATCGAGTAATCGTAGCGCCGGCGCGCGGCGCGCGCGACTTTAGCGGTGGCAGTTCCAGGGAAAAGCTCGACGGTTAACATTGAAATCGTTTTTTGATAGTTTCTGACGCAAACCAACTCGGAACCAAGGAGGCTCAAATGTCGATGAATTGGGGAATGGCGAATCGCTTAGCGAGAATTATCAAGGCCGATGGGCGGGCGGTCATGCTAGCTGTCGACCATGGTTACTTTCTCGGCCCAACCAGCGGACTCGAAGAGCCGCGCAAAACCATCGAACCCCTGATGCCGTATGCGGACTCCATCATGCTGACGCGCGGAGTTCTCCGCACTTCGGTCGACGCGAAGGCCGATAAGCCCATCGTACTCCGTGTTTCCGGCGGCACCAGTATTCTCAAAGAACTGTCGAACGAAGACATTACGGTATCGATCGATGATTGCATTCGTTTGAACGTCTCGGCGATGGCATTGTCGATCTTTGTCGGCTCGGAGTTCGAAAAGGAGACTCTGGTTAGCTTGGCCAAGCTCGTCGACGAGGGCGAGAAATACGGCATTCCGGTCTTGGCCGTCACCGCCGTGGGCAAAGACATGGCGCGCGATGTGCGATATCTTGGATTATCCTGTCGCATCGCTGCCGAACTCGGCGCCCATATCGTCAAAACTTACTACTGCGATGATTTCGACGAACTCATCCAAAGCTGTCCGATTCCGGTCATCGTCGCCGGCGGCAAGAAAACTCCCGAGATGGAAGCTCTCGAATTGGCCCACAATGCGGTCAGCCACGGGGCCGTCGGTGTTGATATGGGCCGGAACATTTTTCAGTCCGATTCCCCCGTGGGTATGATCAAAGCCGTTCGGGCCATCGTTCATGAGAATGTTTCGGTGAAGGAAGCCCACAAGATTTACGAACTGACAAATCATAGGGAACGGCAACCCGTTCCCTATGATGCTAAAACCGCTGGTCGGTTTTTCCCCCATGAAAGACAAATCCAAGATGCAGGTCGCTATGTACTACAACAACCGTGACGTGCGACTTGAACAGGTGCCGGTGCCGAAGATTGGTCCAGGTGAACTGCTCATTAAGACACGTGCGAGCGGCATTTGCGGCAGCGATTTGATGGAGTGGTATCGGATCAAAAAGGCGCCGCTCGTTCTGGGCCATGAGATTACCGGTGAAGTGACGGAGGTGGGGGAGGAGGTCAAAGACTTTAAAGTCGGCGATCGGGTTTTTTCCTCGCATCATGTGCCCTGCGGTCGATGCCGCTACTGTTTGAGCGGACACCAGTCGGTGTGCGACCTGTTGCGAACCACCCATTTCGATCCGGGCGGATTTGCCGAATACATTCGCGTGCCGAAAATAAATGTAGAATTGGGCACGCTGCAGATTCCCGATACGATGACGTTCGACGAAGGGTCGTTCATCGAGCCGCTTGCCTGCGTGGTCCGAGCTCAGCGTTTCGCGCGTATGACCGCTGGGCAAACCGTGCTGGTGATCGGCAGCGGCATATCCGGCCTGTTGCATATTCAACTAGCGCGCGGGCGCGGCGCGGCGCGGATCATCGCCACGGATATTAGTGAGTATCGGCTTAAGGCTGCGGCGCAATTCGGTGCGGACGCGACGATCCATGGTTCTGCAGACGTACCTACGCGGCTGAAGGAATTGAATGACGGTCGACTCGCGGATTTAGTGATTGTTTGCACTGGCGCTATGCCGGGGATTCAGCAGGCCATCAAATCCATCGATCGCGGTGGGACGCTGCTATTTTTTGCTCCAACGGCCGCCGGAGTTGATGTGCCGATCCCGCTATTCGATTTCTGGTGCAATGAAATTAACGTGGTGCCTTCATACGCGGGCAGTGGCGGAGATTTGAAAGAGTCGCTTGAGTTGATCCGCGACCGCAAAGTGCGGGTTGCCGACATGGTCACGCATCGGTTATCGCTGGCCGAAGCAGGGTTGGGGTTTCAGCTCACGGCCAGCGGGCAAGATTCTATTAAAGTGATTATCGATCCACTGATCTGATTAGTGAGTCTCGGGTCTAGCGTCTGAAGTTTGGAACCCGAGACCCTGGACGCTGGACTCTAGACTACTTGGTGATTCCCAATTCTTTCCTGGCTTTGTCCAAAAAACTGTAGTCGACGACGTCCATCGCGTTGACCGGCTTGGTCACCTTGGCACTTTCGCGCGCCAGATCGACGAGAACCTGGACGGACTCGGGTTTTACGTAGGCGTCTTTGGTCAGGACGCGATTGACTTGGCGAGCCATCTCCGTGGCCATCTTGCGGTCGCTTACTTTCCATTGCTTCATCAGGATATTCGTCACTGCTTCCTGGTTATTTTTGTCCCAGATAAATTGCAAACCACGTAGCGTAGCCCGCACCATGCGGTAGACTTCGTCGGGGTTTTCGCGGATGCGCTTATCCGATGTGCCGAAACCGTTCTGGGGAAATTCGACAATGTCGCCGAGAAACAGCAATTCGTTATAGCCTTTTTCGTGGGCGATGATGTTCTCGGGCACCGAGAGCAAAGATGCGTCGACGACGCCGGATTCCAGCACCGCGTAGCGGCTGGCGGCGTTGCCGGACATTTGCAGAACCGAAACATCTTTGCCGGGCTCGAGGCCGATTTGTTTGAGCGCTTGATTGGCCAGCAAAGTCGCTGAGCCGCCGGGCGAGCTGCCGGCGATCTTCTTTCCCTTCAACTGCTTCACGTCTTTGATATTTTTCTGGCCCATCAAAAACAGCAGCGGCTTGGCGACCGTGAAGAGCAAGACTTTCATCGGCCGCCCTTGCACGGCTGCGCCGATGGTGCCGGTCACGGCGCCGTTGTAGTCGACGTCGCCGTTCAAGACGGCGGTGCTGGCTAAATTGGCCGGCATGAAGATGATTTCCAAGTCGATGCCCTCGTCCTTGAAGAAACCGCGATGCAGCGCGGTGTAAAGGGCGAGAAAAGAGACGTTGGTCGACGAGCTGGCCATGCGGACTTTTTTTAATGCTTGGGCATCGGTCGACGAAGTGAAGGAAAAAAAAGCGACGAAAAACACGAGGAATCCGGCGGTCATGATTTGACGTGACTTCATGTTATCTCTCTTGGTTTTACACTCCGTTAATGAGGCGTTCACTGCGAGATCCTTCGCTTGCGCTCAGGATGACACTTGTCACCTCTGTCATTCTGAACGCAGTGAAGAATCTCGTCCTTAGAACATTAATCGAGTTGGCTCCACTCCTTGAATTCTTCGAGCCCGAGCCGCGTCAACGTGTCCATGTAGGGTCGGCCGGTTCGCTCGTGGCGGCCGGAGATCCGATAGTATTCGTAGATCAAGCCGGGTAGCCACTTGGCAATGGTGAAGCCCTTGTACTTGCCGTCGGGGATCGGCTCCAGAAAGCGCGGGCCGACGTCTTGCCAATCGTGCTCGGCGATCCAGCCGCGCTGGGTGCCGAAGACGCTTTGCAAAATAATTGCGCGGTGGCCGACATCGATCGTTTCGTCCAAGGAAACATCCCATCCGGTGGTTGCGTTGAGCGAATCCACCATGCTTTGCACGCCGTCGGGCGGCTTTTCGTTCAACGCGAACCAGCAGTGTGAGCTCGTCCAACCGTCCGGTTGATTGGGATCGAGCGGCCCCCACTTTTCACGATAGCGTAAATCGGCCGGCGGTTCGGCGCCGCCGGCGCCTTGCGGTTTCATGCCGCCGCTCGCAACCAGCTCGCGCAGCATCTGGCTCAATAGCGGGCGCCATTCGTGCTGCGCCGGCGTGCCGCCTTTTGTGTGGACCACCCAATTCTTCGCTTCGCCGCCCAATTCTTCGGCGAGCTCTTTGGGGCCGTCGGCGAGGATATTGCCGAGCCATGTTTCGCGCCGGGCGCAGCGTTCCAGCAAAGTTTCGACAGCTTCGAGATTGCCCCATTCCAACTTCAGTCCGTCGGTGTGATCGGGGCCGAGCACGCCTTTTTCCCAAGCCTCGAATGCGAGCCCCGCGCCGCAGGCGAAGTGGCTGCACTCGATGCCGAGATCGTTGATGCGCTCGGAGAGATAAAGGACATCGTTGCCTTTGAATCCGAGATTATAAAACGTATCCATCCACTCGCTGCCTGCGTTGAAGTGGCCGACCTTGCCTTTGAAGCGTCCTTCCCCGATCTCCACATCCCACGGACACATGCGCGGACACTGGAAACAGGGACGAAGCGTCACGCGGTTCTGATCCAAACCTTTGGCTTCGTCGGTGATGATCGTGCTGCGCCAGTTCAGCTTCGTGATCGCGCCCCAATCTTCACCGTGGCCGACGCTGGTCAGGCGTTTCTTGACCGTGGTCTTGCGCGATGAAATCGCCTTTGCCCAGCGCGCGCCGGCATCGATCAATCTGTTTTTGTCGTGTACGCGCGGCCGTTTGGTGCCCCAGGCGACGAAGGCTTTTAACTTCTTCGAGCCCATCACCGCGCCCAAGCCGTGCGCCGCCGTGTGATTGTAATCGTTGACCAGCATCGCTGCACGAATGAGATGCTCGCCGGCGGGGCCGATGCAGCCGATGCGCGCGTCCTGGTGGCCCGACTCTTTGCGCAGCATCTCTTCGGTGTCTCTGATGCCTTTGCCCCAAACGCGACTGGCGTCGCGCAGCTCGACTTTATCTTCGCCGACGTAAAGATACTTCGGTGACTGCGCGGCGCCGGTGACGATTATCCCATCATAGCCCGCCGCCTTGAGCGAGGTGCCGAAGTAACCGCTAGTAGCGCCACGGCCAAGCGTATGGCGTGTGGCGGGACTCAGATAAACGAAACACATTTTCGTTCCGCCGGGAGTGAAACCGGTGCCGGTGATCGGTCCGGTCATACCGACGATCACGTTTGCTGGATCATAAGGATCGATATCGAGGGGTAATTCATTCAGCAGCACATACTCAGCAAATAGCTGACCACCCCAATACTTACGCAAGAGCGATTCTTCGGGAAGATTCAAATCCGTGAGTTTTCCCGTGGTCATGTCGATGCGGAGAATCTTCCCCATGTAGCCGCCGGGGAGGCGGGTTTGGCGGTTTTTCGGGAAGAAGTTCGCGTAATCGGAATTAGCAGTAGCCATCATAATTTCTCATTTAAAAATCGGTTCCAATCGTTCCAGATGTTCCAGTCGTTCCAAACGTTAAATCCATGGAACGATTGGAACCATTGAAACGTTTGGAACGCGAACGCTAGGCGTTCGCTCAATCCGCCGCCGCCCACAGCACTCGATCGGCGGGCAATTCGATATCCAGTCTTTGCCAGCTATCGCCCATGTCTCGGCTGATCATCAGATCACCGGCGCCGCCGGCGCCTGAGGCGTGGCCGCGGGCGACGTTGCCGAAGCCGGCGAAAACCGCGCGCTGATCGGTCGGATGATGCACCAGTGCCCAGATCATCGAGTCGAGATCGTCGGCGAGTCCGTCGGTGATGCGCGTCCAGGACGCCGCGCTATCTGTGCTTTTGAACATCGCCGCGCGCGCGCCGCGGTTTTCTCTACGCCAGAAACCAGGCGAGGCGTCAGCCGTGGCGATGAGCATTGTTGACTGCTCGCCGTCACGCTCCGGCGGCAAGAAAAGAAAATCATGAAAGTAGTCGCGCGTCAGGCCGTTTTCCGCGCGCACCCAGCCCTCTTTCGGGTTGTCGCTGCTGAAAAAGCCGCGCGCACTAGCGACGTAGTAACGATCCTTGCGCTTGGGCAGATTCGAAATGACATGAATGTCGAGATAATCGATGCCCTTGCTAACATCTTCCCAAGTCTCACCGCGATCGAAGGTGCGCACAATGCCGCCATGTTCGAGACACAGATAGATCGTTTTCGGATCGTCCTGGTGGACGTGAATGTTACGCACGTGGCCGTGGTGTGGCGCTTGGGGATACCACCAGTTTTTTCGCACCGACTGGGGCAAGGCTTTCAACGACGTGATCTCTTGCCAGCGATCACCGCCATCTTCGCTGCGAAATAACCCGACGGGTTCGATGCCGTTATACACGACTTTGTCATCGGTGGGATCGACGCTGACCGAGCGAATATCGCCGTCGAATACTTTCGCCCAGCTCTTGCCGCCATCAATCGTGCGGTAGAGGCCGTCGTGGGTGACGCCGACAAAAACGCTTTCCGGCGACTGCTTACAGCCGTGGATCGAGTCGATGATGCCGTCTTCGAAATGACGCGCCACTTCCTGCCAGCCTCTGTTCGTCGATCGCCACGTGATCAGCCCATGTTGTGTGCCTGCGTAAAGTCTGACTCCTTCGCTCATGGCTTTCTCTCCTTATGTTCCAATCGTTCCAGATGTTTCAGTCGTTCCAATCGCTTAGATCAAGCAGAAAATTCTAGCGCTCTTTAACAACTGGAACCATTGGAACATTTGGAACGACTGGAACGGTATTCGCCCGATCTACGGAAATAATTCGCTTCTTCCGGTTGCCGGTTGATGATCCCAGCGCGCTTCCAGGCCGGCGAAATAATTCCAGGCCCTTTGGGCGCGCCGCTCGAGCGCGATCTCGGCGCCAAAGGCGCGGCATTCTTCCTCGCTGATGGTGCCGACTTCGCCGAGGGTCGCGGCTTGCCAGGATTTTTTGGCATCGTCTTCCAGAACCAGCGACGTGTAAAGCACTTCCTGGAGATTTTTCCCGGCCACCACGATGCCGTGGCCGCGCAGCAGCACGGCGCGTTTATCGGCGATGACTTTAAGCAGCGCCTCACCGCGCGCCGGGTTGGTGATCAACTGCGCTTCCGGGTAGAGCGGCACGCCGTCGCTAAAGATCGCTCCTTGCAGAGTGACGGGCTGAAATTTGCGCTTGGCGATGGTGAAGAGCGTCGCGTAGGGCGTGTGCAGGTGCGCTACGGCAAGCGCATCCGGGCGCGCCGCGTGGATCACTGTATGAATCGGCCACTCGACGGGCGGGCCTTGTTCGCCTTCGAGCGGCTTCCCGCTCAGATCGCAGGGAACCATTTCCTCGGCGCGCAAGCTGCCTTTGTCGGAGCCCATGCCCGGGGTGATGAAGACTCGCTTTAACTCCGGTTGATACACGCTTACGTGTCCAAATACGCCGATCATTCCCTGCATCGCAAAGATCCGCGTGCAAGTCGCCAATTGGCCGCGCAATTCATATTCAGTTGCCATGATTTATCTCCTTAGGCTTGCTTCGAGTTCCTTTTTAACCTCTTCCACCAGTCTGAGCTGCAGCAGTCTTTCCGGCGGAATGTCGTCTTTGATCTGCAGCGGAATTTTGATGTCGTATTCCAGAAAATTCTTGATGCCTTCAGCAGACGGCAAGCCCGGCACGCCTTGCGGCAAAGCGCGCACGTAATTTTTTGTTCCTTCGACGACCATAGCACGCGTGGCTTTACCGAGCTGAAGTTTCTTGATGCCGAGATCGACGGCTTCTTCGGGCCGATCGCGCACGAACATGAGGCCGCGGATGGCACCTTTGAGCCAGCGCTTAATCTGCGCAGGATTGTCGCGGATTTTTCTCTCGGTGGCGACGAAACCCTGAAAAGGCATGGGAAAGAGATCGCCGAGAAAGCCGAGAGACACGAGGCCTTCCTTTTGCGCGAAGACGAGGCCGCCGGGGTCGACCGTGGTGGCGTGCGCGTTGCCGGTTTTGATCGCCAAGATACGGGTGTTGGTATCCGCGCCCACGGCGATGCGAATAATATCTTTCGAGGTAACCCCGCCGCGCTCCGCGAACATAGTGATCATCCGGTCTTGGGTGTCGCCGGCGCTGCCGATGGCAACCTTCTTGCCCTTCAGGTCCGCGGCGCTTTTGATGCTCGGATCAGCGACCAAATAAAAAGTAACTTTCTCCGACTGAAAATAGATGCCTTTCAGCGGCGCGCCCTTGAGCGCGGCGCGCATGCCGCTGCCGCCGGCTCCGCTAAAATCGACGTCGCCGCTAAGTAAGGCGGCAATCGATAGCGGGCCGGAGATGACAACGGTTTCGTTTTCGAGCCCTTCGTCTTTAAAGAATCCTTTTGCGTCGGCGACGTAGATGGAAAGATAATTCAGGTTTGCCTGGGGGATCGCCGTGAGGATTTTTTCGGCGCGCGCGAAACTTGTCGCGAATGACAATATGATAGCCAGAATTATGGTTCTGTAAGTTTTCATTCGTAGCGAATTAATTTAACCTGCTCCCCGTTGACGTTACAATTCGGCCAACTCTACGGCTGTCATGCTGAGCCCTTCGGCAAGGTTTAGGATGACATTGCAAGACACTCTCCAACGAGAGAGAAAACCAATTCAGCGGCACATTAATCTCTGCTAAGTTTCAAGAAAAATACCGGTAGATGAGCCGCTTCGGATGAATGATCGCCAGATAGAGCGCGCGCAGTTTGCCGGCGATGCCGCAGCGCGGCGTGAACAGATCTTTGAGCATCAGGCCAAGCGGGATTTTGTGCTTCGGGAATTTCTCCGCGCCGATGTTGCGCACGCCGTATTTTTCTTTGACCTCTTTCAGCACATAAACGACATTGCCGCCGCCAGCTTCCTTCTCGCCGTAGATGTAACCGCCGATCGCCTCGGCTTGCTTCTTGGCTTTGTCGGAAATTTCTTCGGAGAAGCCGAAGTCGAGCGCGCTGACCGGGCAGGCCTGGACGCAAAAGGGTTGCTTGTCTTCGCTGATGCGATCGCTGCACATGGTGCATTTGCTGGCTTTGCCGGTGATGTCATTCTTGGTGATGACTTCCCACGGGCAAGCGTGGATGCAGTATTCGCAGCCGATGCAAACGTCTTTGTTGATGACCACAGGGCCTTCTTCATATTTGGTAATTGCTTCGACGGGACACACCGCGGCGCAGGCGGCGAAGTTACAGTGCATGCAACTGTTGCGCGCCCAAAGCGGCGAGAGACCTTCGAGCACCGGTGGCTCCATGGTGATCCAATTCGTGCTGGATAATTCGTAGAGACTCGTTCGGTCATGATCGTTCCAATCCTTGCACGCCTGTACGCAATGGCGACAGCCGATGCACTTGGTCGCGTCGAAAAGAATGCTGCGCGGCTTGCCGTCTATGAGCCGGCCGGTGGGCACCAGGTTGCCGTACTGCTGAGTCAAAGTTTCAATCGGACTAGTGGTCATGAATTGTCCTTTCGAGTCCTGCTCGGAAACTATCAGCGGTCATCTATCACTTCGAGTTTCAATCCGTCAACACTCGACCCGACCGCTTTGCCGTTCGTTTACGATCCGCTGCCTGATCGAACAAGTAATGAAGCTTTTATTATGTTGTCACTCAGGTAGCCAGGGACGGGGTGAAAGCTAAATTGTGAAATCAGTTTGTCGTTGAAATATTCGCGTTGCTTGTCGGGACCGATAACCCAAACTCGATCGTGCTTCGCGGCTCGTATCTCGAGCGATTTGATATAGGGATCCGTGCGCTCGTTTTGAAGGAGCGGCAGGCTGACCAAAGTGAAACTATGGTTCGGCGGAAGATGGGCGATAAGTGGCCAGCCAACATAAGACAGCAGGTAGGTGTCCTGAGGTCTCTGAGCAAACAGATCGGCTTCGATGAAAGCCGAATAAAAAACGACCAGATCGCCGGGTCGACCTGCAGCAGCCAATGTTCTTGCAGCTTGGTCCCAGCCCAATCTTTCAGAATGTCTGAAAGCACCGGTTTCAAAAAGGTAAGGGATTAAAGAAATGCTTAACGTTGCCGCCAGAAATACACCGGCTGGAAGCCAGCGGAGCCAATTCGCATGTTTTACATGAAGCATCAGCCAAGCCCACAGATAAAGGGCCGCAGGGTAGACGAATAGAATATAGCGTGCCTCAAAAAAGGACACTCCGATGATTGTCGCTGCCGTCCATATTCCCGCGAGAGGGATGATCAACCATGCAAGTAGAAATAATAGACCTTCGCGCGTGGGAGATGGTCGAAGGTCGATGGGTTTGATACCGACTGCGAGCAGAGTGAAGGTAGCTAAAACCAGCGCCCAAGGGTCCGCAAAGCCGCGCGCGAGCGCCGAGGCTTGGATGGATTGGACGATATTAGGTACCCAATC
>VBKX01000276.1:0-2027 GCA_005879435.1 Deltaproteobacteria bacterium | reverse complement strand
AAGAATGCCAGTAACCAACACTTGGATGACAGCTCCCGCCAACCGAATCTGAGCGTCACGACAACAACTTGGATGACGACGACCCAGGCAAACAAGAAGTGGGAATAGATCAGCAGCGCTGTCGTCACCGTATAAACTGTGCCGTCACGCAGCCGTCGCGACTGTAAAAAATGGAGAAAAAATAGAAACGAAACGAGTGTTAAGAATAACGCCAGTGCGTAGGGCCGGGCATTCTGCGAAAACCAAATAAGCTGCTCGTTGACGCTGAACACGGCTACAGATGTGAGCGCCACAGTTTGGTCGTGAAATAATTGCATGGCTAAGCGGAAGGCGACAAAGAGCGTCAAGATCCCGAAGATGACAGATGGCAAGCGCAACTGAAATGATCCTTCCCCAAACATACGCGTAAACAGTTTTACAATAAGGTAATAAAACGGCGACTGACCTTGAGTTTTTATTGCCCGTTCCGCGACCTCTGCCCAAGTGGAACCGGACACAACCCACCATGTCCCGTATTCATCGAGCCATAAGTTTGGCCCCCAGAAATTATAGATGCGCAGAAATACGCCAAGACAAAAGCATGTAGGCAGAATCCATCTGATTCGGCTGTTCGCTGACTCTTCTGGCACAGAAGGTTCCATTGTAGAACTTGGTCGGTGACTATTCAGATAATGAATACTGTTTCAGTTAGGGAACGGTCGGCGCCGAGAGGACCTTAATAATACCGCATCAAATTCTATGCCCAATATCGACAGAGTTTGGTTGAGCTGTCACCGGCGTGCCTGGTAGCGTCAATGCAGAATGAATGTCATCCCCCGGTACTGTTCAAGCTACGTGAATATTTCATTTGGGCGTGCGATCCGTCGAGGCATGCATGATGGCGACAGCGTGGGTGTAACATTTAAGTTTTACAGGCGTCAACAGGATCGCGACCAACGAGGATTAATGATCGAAAATGGATGATTGATCGGCAACAGGTCTGACCGATTAGCTCTTGTTTTCCCTGATCACTTGCGACTAGCATGCCGTCATCTTGCCGGTATGGAACTCAGGAAGGAGGGTTCAATGTCTTCGGGAACATGGCGTGGAACTGTCGGGGTCGTGAAGCCTACCTATGGTTCAGGTTCTTTGGTGGAATTCATTCGGCTTTTGCCTGAAGGCGTCGGATGTATTCCGATGTACGCCGGCATCAAGGAACATTCCGAACGGGGCTATCTCGGCGCGTTGGAAACCTACAATGCGAAAGTCGCCGAGCTCGCGGAGATCGGCGTCGAACTGATTCACCCGGAAGGCGGGCCGCCGTTCATGGTGCGCGGTCACAAAGCCGAGCAGGAAATCGTCGGCGGCTGGGAGGAAAAATACAAAATTCCGATCTTCACTTCCGGGATCTCGCAGGCCGAAGCGCTGCGCGCGTTGGGAATCAAAAAGTTCGTTGGGTGCACTTATTTTAACGACGAGAAACTCAATTCGCTCTTTGCCCAGTATTTCACCGACGCTGGTTTCGAAGTTCTCGGGATGGAAGGGATGGATACGACGCCGTATGAAGCAGACAAGATATCAACGGACACGATCTATCAGCATCTCAAATCCTCATTCAACAAGCACCCAACGGCGCAAGGAATTTACTTACTCGGCTCGGGCGCGTGGCAGGTGAAAGACATCGTCGCGGTTGAGAATGATCTCGGCGTTCCAGTCGTTCATCCGGTTGCCGCGCGTGTGTGGCTGGTGCAGAAGAAGTTGCGGGTGAGAAATCCGATAAAAGGCGCGAGCCTGTTGTTGGAGGAAATTCCGTAGAATCGAATCAGCAGATCGAGGGGCATCGGTTCGCTTCCCCCATCCTAGGGATTGTGACACAGAATGAGCGGAATCATGCGCGTGTCATGCTGAGCCCTTCGGCAAGACTCACGATAAACTTCGCGAAGCATCTCGTATTTTTGCATGTTTGAAGTCGAGAGCCTTCCGCTTCGCCTCAGGATGACATCTTTAATCAAGCTGGGCCCACTCCGAAAATTCTTCCAGCCCGAGTT
>VBKX01000272.1 GCA_005879435.1 Deltaproteobacteria bacterium | reverse complement strand
ACGGCTTCGTTGTCGGTAATCTGCAGATACTTTCTAAGAATCTTCAAGCTTCCTTCCTTATTGGTTTTGACATAGTGAACGCCTTCGATTTGGCCCTTGATGAATCCTTTCAGCTGTGTGCGATTTTGTTGGAGATACGCACGAGTGACGATGTTCGAGGTGTTGGTGAAGTAACCAAAGTCACCGATATCCGCCAAAACGTTCATGCCGAGCTTTTTTGCCTGGTAGATTTCCGGATAGGACTGCACCGTCGCATCGACTTTCTTGCTGATCAGCGCCGCCATGCGCGCCGAGGTGCCGCCGGTCTGCAACATGGAGATGTCTTTGGGATCCATCTTCCACGCTTTCACCGCCATCAGCACCGCGGCGTCGTTGGAGCCGCCGAAGCGATTGATGCCGATGGTCTTGCCGCGGAGCTGGTGCGGCTCCTTGATCTCCGGGCGGGAGATCAGCTGCATGGGGAGCTTGTTTTCCAAGGTCGCGACGATCACCACCGGCGCGCCGCGGATGGCGCCCAGCAATGCCGAAGAGGCAGCCGTTTGTGTGAGCTGGATGCTTCCGCCGAGCAAGTTCCAGCTCCACGCCGTATTTTTTGCTGAACCCCAATTCCTGGTTGACCCACAACGGCAGCTGATAACCGGCCGTGCCGCCGTAGCTGACAAGGAACCGGCTCGATTCAGCAACCCAACCCGTCCGCGTGTTTCCGATGACACACGCCCAGACCAGCATCGTGCCGAGGAATGCTCTTCGCATCGTGACCTTCATAAATCGTACCTCCAGCGAAAATAATCGCCTTCGAGCATTTTTTTCACGCGCTCGCTGCCAAACGGGGAAATAGCCTGAGCGCATTACCTTGCTCGACGTCGCGCCGCCCGTCGGCATCGAAGCCTTTATATTGTTCCCAGTGATCGACTTCTTCCTGCAGTCTTGCGCCGTAAACGAACGGCAAGTCAGAACCCCAGAGCACATGCGTCGGATCGGCAAGCTCCTGCAATGAGCGCAGCGCGAATCCCGATGTCGTGCTGGCGATCTCATAGTAAAGAGAACGCAACGTCGGAATCACTTCGGTGACATCTTTGGCGCCGCGATGCCCTTCCATCATCGCGATTCTCTGAGCGAGAAACGACACCGTTCCGCCGCCGTGGGCGATGATGAAACGAATATTCGGACAGCGCTTGAGCGTACCGGTAAAAATGAGGTTCACCACGGCGCGCGTCGTATCGAACACGTATTCGACGACGAACGGCGGTGCGTGGAGCCGCGTATGCTCAGGCGCCTCGCAGTGGGTCGGGTGAATGAATACAACCGCCTTGCGGCGGTTAAGCTCGTCGAAAACCGGATCGAATTTCTGATCGCCCAGATAGCAGTCGTTCACACTGGAAAAAAGCCCGACGCCGTCGAGGTGTAAGACATCGAGCGAATAAGAAATCTCTTTGAGCGCGCCGTCGACGTCCGGCATTGGCAAAAGCGCAAAAGCGCCGAAGCGCGCCGGATGTTCGGCAAGTCTCCTAGCTTGGAACTCATTGCAGATTCGCGCGACTTCACGCAGTCGGTGGAGATTTTTCAAAAGCACGCGCGGAGTGAGCGAAGTGATCGCGGATTGAATGTGCCAGCTGTCCATCGAGCGCAGCTGCGCCTCAGTGTCCGGTAACTTGATCGGCATGGAATCGTCGGTAAATTCCGGCGGCACCACATGGTGGTGTACGTCGATACGCGAATTGCCCATGCTGTTATCGTCCATTAATTTGCTGCTTGAAACGTTGCCTGAACCTATTTGATCGCCAACGGCTCTGTCAACATAGCACTGACATCGTTCTGCAATCTGGAAAGAAGTCCCTTCACGCACATATGGACATTATTCCCAGCTTGGGGTATGCCGCGGTGGACGACGGGAGTTTGTCGGGCAGCAGCCGACGTCGACTAATCGGCGCCATCGAAAGGGGGATCTCTATGACCGCTTTTCACCGGATGCTCACAATCGCAAAGCCTCACCGCATTCTACACTGCGCCCGTGGCCTCGATGGCGCCCATGTGGATCGCCAAGGAAGTCGGTTTCTTCAAGAAGCAGGGTCTCGACGTCAAGCTCGTCTTCATCGCCTCTGGTCCGACGGGGACAACGTCCGTGCTCGCAGGCGAAACGGACGTGGGGATCATCGGCGGCTTTGCCCCGATACGCGCGATCGTCGGCGGGGCCAAGGATCTGGTGATCATCGGCCAGAGCAAAAATCGCATGACCGGCAACATCGTCGGCAAGAAAGATATCGCCAGTGTCCAAGATCTGAAGGGACGGCGCTTGGGCATTGATCGCATCGGTTCGAATCCCGATATGTTCGCTCAAGCCGCGCTCTCTCGTTTCCAAATCGATACGATGCGCGATCTTCAATATGTTCAGCTCGGCAACATTGGCAACGGCGTCCCGGCGCTCAAGGGAGGAACCATCGACGCCCTTATCGCCGGCGCGCCGCACGATCTGTTTGCCCAGCGGCTGGGTTTCAAAGTGATCTTGGATATTACCGCGCTCAAGATTCCGTTTGCGGTAACGGTTCTCGCTTCCGCCCGCAATACGGTCGAGCGCAAACAAGGCGAGCTGGCGAAATTCATGCGCGCCTACGCCGAAGCGGTTCACTACTTTTTGACCAACCCAGAAGGGACCGCGCAGATCGTCGCCAAGTACACCAAAGTCGAAGACCGAGAAGTGAACGCCTACGCAATCGAGTCCGAGTCGAAGGCGATGGAGCGAACCCTGCAGGTCGATCCTAAGGGCATCGAGCTCATACTGGCATTGATCGGCAAAACCGTGCCGCAGGCCGCTTCGGCTAAGGCAGAGGACTTTTACGATGCCCGGTTCACCACCGAACTAAGAGATAGCGGTTTTCTCAAAAAGCTCTGGGGCGACAAACTATAATTACCTGTTCAAGGTTCAACGTTCAAAGTTGAAATTCTCCACGTGCAGTTGCACAAGCGATCCGAATACGTTGAACTTTGAACCGACGATTCCCGTTGGAACGAATTGAACGTTTTGACGATTTGAACGGCTTGAACTCTTAATCCGGAAAAGAAAGAGATTAACATGATCGAAACCGAAGGCCTTACCGGCGCTGAAACGTTGTTGCGCGTGCTTTCTCATATGGGCGTAGACAGAATCTTTTCATCGCCCGGCTCCGAATGGTCGCCGGTGTGGGAAGTTTTTGCCAAAGCGAAGGCACAGAGCGAAGGCGTGCCACAGTATATCAGCTCGCGCCACGAAGAAGTCGCCGTCGGTATGGCGAGCGGTTACGCGAAATCCACGGGGAAACTTCCCGCGGTCATGATTCACACCACCGTCGGCGCGCTTCACGCCACCATGGCGTTGCGCGGCGCGCTGCACGAACAGATTCCCATGGTCGTGTTTACCGGGGAGTCGCTGGGTTTCGGCGAAGAAGCCGGCCCGGACGTTGGCGCGCAA